>QHON01000180.1 GCA_003218815.1 Verrucomicrobiota bacterium | reverse complement strand
AAATCTGGCTAAATTCAACAATCGACCAACCGTCCCTAAATCTCCATGCTACGGTCATCCAGTCGAATGAAATTTCATTTTAAAAACCCCATTCCCGGCCTCGGGTCGCCAAGCGCTTTCTTATTGGTAGGTATCCTGGTGTTGGGCGCGCTGTTGCGATTCAGTACCACTACTCAGCCTTTCACCGATTTCTTTAGTTGGCGACAGACCATTAATGCTATGATGGCCGAGAACTTCTGCCACAGGAGCTGGAATATCTTTTATCCAGAGGTCAACTGGTCTGGACCGGGCCCTGGCTACTCGGGATTTGAATTCCAAACCGTCAGTTATATCGCAGCGCTGTTCTACATGATCGTGGGCGAACATGAGTGGGTCGGACGGAGTGTGGCTGCGTTCTTTGGCCTATGGGGCATCTTTGCACTTTATCAACTTGTTCGGCGGATTTGGGATGAAGAACGCGCACTTCTGAGCGCTGCGGTGATGGCTCTGTTACCAGGAAGTATTTTCATCGAGCGTTCGTTTCTTTCTGATCCTGCGATGGTCGCATTGATGACAACCAGCGTTTGGATGTTGATCGTTTATTTACAAACAGACCGATTACGCTTTCTACTGCTATCCGGTGTCATCGGTACATGGGGCGTATTAACCAAACCCCCTGGGCTCGTCGTTGGCTTCGCGATGCTCTATGCGACGCTCACGATCCTGCGTCGTCGCCACAAGCTAAAACCGAGGAGACTAGGCGTAATGGGCATCGTCGCCGTACTAGGTCTTGTCCCGGTCATTGCATACTATCTTTGGGCCAGACATCTTGGTCATTCGTACCCGCCCTATCACGTGTCTTTTTCGGGGTACTTGCTTTGGGATCAGGGTTTGAAGCAGTGGTGGGATGAAAATTACTTCTTCGGCCGTCTAGTTTGGTGGTTCACTACGGCGCTGTGGACTCCACCTGTTATCGTTCTGGTCGCACTGGGAGTAATCTTTCCATTTCGCGCTGTTGATTCGGAGAAACGTACCTCGGCTGTGGCTCCATGGCTATTCCATTGGTGGCTCCTTGGAATGGTTCCTCTTTATATAGTAGCAGCGAGGGAATTGGTTCTGAACCCGCAGAACTTTCACATCATCAATCCTGCGGCTGCGGCGGTGTCCAGCGATGCAATCATGACAATTGCGTCGGTTTTTGCCCGGATCGTGCGGTCTTCCAGCAGAGCGCTCGTAAGAAGAAGGGTAATCGCAGTTTCCTTGATTATTATTACAGTGTCGGGAACGATAGCTTTGATCAGAATGTGTTATCCTTATGCACAGCAAGGCTATAAATTGGGATTGGCCCTGCGCCAGGTAAGTCAGCCGCGTGACCTCGTCATCACGATGGCAAATGTTCTGGGTGATCCGATCGTTATATATTATAGCCAACGGCGTGGTTGGCTCCTCCCCCCGCCACCAACTCTAGACGTGACCGAGCTTCCTGCAGATGATCGCGAATCGATTCAGATGTTTGAAGAACTCCGTACTGAAGGGGCAGTCTGGTTGGGCATCGTCGCGGCACAGCAAGCGAAACTTGAACGAGATCATCCGCTTTTGCTCGCGCATTTTCAACGGGTCTGTCGCCTGTACCAGCGCAATCCTAAATGGTTCATTTATTCTATCAAGCCAGGGACGGCTAGAAATTGAGAATATGCCACGCAGAAAACTGCTTGGTGCAGAGAGCTCGTGCGCGGATCTACCTTTTCCATAATGAGCCGAATTGACGGAAGAACCAGCGATCAACTGCGTCCCGTTGCTTTCGAGCTCGGGATTGCACCATACGCTGGTGGTTCGGTGCTCGTTGCAATGGGCAACACCCGCGTCATCTGTGGCGTGACGATAGAAGAAAACGTCCCGCGCTGGATGAAAGAGCAGGGGGTGACCGGCGGCTGGCTTACCGCCGAATATTCAATGCTCCCGTACTCGACGCAGACCCGAAAACCGCGCGATATCACAAGGGGTCGAATCGACGGCCGCAGCATGGAGATTCAGCGTTTAATTGGGCGATCGCTGCGAACAGCCGTCGATCTTGAAAAACTTGGGCCACACACGATCTGGGTTGATTGCGATGTTTTGCAAGCTGACGGCGGAACGCGCACCGCTGCAATCACGGGGGCGAGCTTGGCCGTCGCGATTGCCTGCCGCAAACTTGCGAAGGAAAAAAAGCTCGACGCACCTCCGGTGCGAAAATTAGTCGCGGCAGTAAGTGCTGGCGTTCTCGATGGAAATGCGATTGTCGATCTTAACTACGAAGAAGACAAACTCGTCACCGTCGATTTCAATCTAGTAGCGACCGAAGACAGCGAATTCGTAGAGGTACAAGGTTCCGGTGAAGAAGCAACGTTTGCGCAGGCGCAGCTGGACGAAATGCTCATGCTCGCCCGGAAAGGCATCGCTGAATTGATCGCGGCGCAGCGTGCAGTCCTCGCGCGGTTGATGGTGACGCCGCCGGGCTAATTCGTTTGCTGGCGAGACAACGATAAGTTAAAGCGCAAGATCGACATGAAGAAGGCGCTCATTACCGGCATCACCGGGCAGGATGGCAGTTATCTGGCCGACCTGCTGCTGGAGAAAGGCTACGAAGTGCACGGGATCATTCGACGTGCGAGCACATTCAACACCTCGCGCATCGACCACCTTTATGCCGATCCTCACATCAATGACGTTCGAATGTTCCTACATTATGGTGATCTGAGCGACTCGGTGAATTTGGTAAAGTTACTTTACGAGCTGAAGCCGGACGAAATTTATCATCTTGCCGCGCAAAGCCATGTCCGCGTGAGCTTCGATATTCCGGAATATACGTCCGATATCACCGGCGTCGGCGCGATTCGCATTTTAGAAGCAATCCGCGAAGCCGGACTGCGGTCGCGTTTTTATCAGGCATCTAGCAGCGAAATGTTTGGCAAGGCGCAACATGTGCCGCAAACCGAAACGACGCCATTCTGGCCGCGCAGCCCGTATGGTGTGGCAAAGGTTTTTTCGTTTTGGGCGACGGTAAACTATCGTGAGAGTTACGGTCTTTGCGCGAGCAACGGCATTTTGTTCAACCATGAAAGCCCCCGGCGCGGCGAAACGTTTGTCACGCGCAAGATCTCGCGCGCCGTCGCCGCGGTTAAGCACGGTCTGCAGAAAGAATTGTTCCTCGGCAATCTAGACGCGAAGCGAGATTGGGGATACGCGCCCGAGTACGTGGAAGGAATGTGGCGAATTCTTCAGCTTGGAGAAGGGGACGATTTTGTCCTGGCCACCGGCGAGACACATAGTGTGCGCGAGTTTGTCGAAGCGGCCTTCTCGCATGTTGATCTTGATTGGAAGGAATTTGTCAAACACGACTCGCGTTATGAGCGTCCGGCCGAAGTAGACCTCTTGGTCGGTGACGCCTCCAAAGCGAAGAAAATTCTTGATTGGGAACCAAAAGTGCGATTTCACGAACTGGTCCAAATCATGGTTGACGCCGATATGGAATTGCTTTCACGCAAGACTCCTCAGGAGCACCTCGGCAAATTACCGTAAATGAAGGACGGGCTCTGTTCTGCCCGATTTCATCTTGGCGATCCAAAGGTCGTGCTCCCACCTGACGAATCGCCATTTGGCTTGCTTATCTCCGCCAATCGCCTCCCCGAAGTCAGCCCTGGAATGACGGCCGCAAGCGGCGCATCGACAATGGTTACTTCCGCACCGCGGCCGACGATTTCATACAAATTAATGATATCGCTCGAGCGCATCCGGATACATCCGTAACTCGCGGGCAGGCCAATGTTCCGCTCCTCCGGCGTACCGTGAATGTAAATCATGCGCGCATAAGCATTGGTGTTTTGGGGCTCACGTCCACGCAACCAAAGAATGCGCGTTACGATTGGATCGCGCCCTGGCGAGTCTGGCTGGACGATTTCGCCGGTGCGGCGTCGATCTTTGAAGACAGTACCGGGCGGTGCATGATCGCCAATTTTTTCTTCGATCTCCAGTTCGCCCAGTGGAGTAAAAGAGCTGCCGGGCCAATCCCCCAAACCAAACTTCGACGTGGACACCGGGTAGATGGCCATCAAGCTACCGTGATCGAGAAGCGCTAATTTTTGTTCACGCGCGCTGATAACAATGTGATGCCGTGTATCGGGCGCGGCGCAGGACGCGATCACAATCGCAACAGCGCCGAGAAAGATTACGCGAATGAAGATGTCGATCTTGCGATTGTCGATCTTCATCGGTTGAAGCGGAAAAATTCTTCTGCGGTTTGGGTTGTCATTTCGGCCACGTCTTCCAGCAAAATGCCGCGTGCAGTTGCGATCGATTCGGCGACCAGTCGTGTGTGCGCCGGTTCGCAGCGTTTCCCGCGGAACGGAACGGGGGCGAGGTAGGGACAATCGGTTTCCACCATAAATTTGTGGAGCGGTATTTGCGCCGCTACGTCTCGAACGTCGGTCCCGTTCTTGAAAGTTACAATGCCAGTGAAGGAAACGAGATGGTTCAGATCGATAACCTCGTTTGCTTGTTCGAGCGTGCCGCCGAAGCAATGGAATACGCCGTGTAGTCTGCCTGAATACGGTGCCATGATTTCGAGTGTGTCGTCCCACGCATCGCGCTGATGAATGACGACGTTAAGCCCCAGTTCAGTTGCGAGATCGAGTTGCTGCTGAAAGAGACTAGCCTGTCTCGACTTGTAGGCACCATCTTGGATATTCGCTTCGATTTCCTCCTCTGTCTCACCTTGCAAAGCGCGAGCGAAGACTTGCACGTTCTTTTCTTTCGCAGCCTCGACGCTGGGTAGGTGGTGATAATCTAAACCAGTCTCACCAATGGCGACTACGCGCCGACTTTGGGCCAAGTCGCGCAATGGTGTGATTATGTCTTCCACGGTTTTTTCGGCAGAGGTCGGGTGCACTCCGATTACCGCGTAGATATTCGAATGCTTCTCGGCAAGATCAACCGCGCGCCGGCTGCTCTCCACTGAAGTGCCGATCGTGACGATGCGCGTGACGGCGGCTTCGTTCGCCCGGCGAAGCACATCCTCAAAATCGCCTGTAAAATCAGGATAATCGAGGTGGGCGTGGGTTTCGATCAGCATTTCATTTCGTCGGGAAATCGCTCGTTCGCTCATTAAGTAGCGTGAGGAGCTGCGCGTAGCGTGGATGATTTCGTACGCCGTCCAAGTCGGAATCGTTTTCGATCCAATCTCTCCAAAATTGCCGTCCGTTTTGAGTGACTCGCTCCAGCAAGTCAAAAGCCGCGTCAGAATCACCCAGGTGACTGTAAACGCACGCGATATTGTACAGGGAGATCGGGTCTTCAGATTCGATGGCCTGAGCTCGCGTGGTCCAATCTCTCGCCCTGTCTTTTTCTCCTAATTCCAGCAGCGCAAGAGCGCCAGCCACCGCGGGTCGAGGATCTTCTGGATGCAACACAAGCTCCCGTTCGCCAAGCTCGACGGTTGTGCGTGCGGCTGCCTTGGCATCGGAGTCGCGTCCGAGTGAGCGATACATTTGAATGAGCAAAGCCGGAGGCTTGTAATCGGCCGAATTGATTTCCGATGCGCGCTCCAAAAGCTCAGCCGCCCGCGCGATTTTTCCCTGCTGGAAAGCGGGACGCGCATAAAGGAAATGCGCTTCGAACGAATTCGGGTCGAGCGTCAATGCTGTCTCGAATTCGGTGTTGGCTTCATCGAAGTCACGGGCAGCGGAAAGTGCTACTCCGCGAGCGGTGTGCGCTTCGGCAAGCTTGTTGTCCAGGGCCAGCGCCTTCGCCGATATGTCGAGAATCCCTTCGAGTGGAACGTCCACCTGATAGACCATGTAGAGAAACGCATCGCAGTCAGCGATTCCGGCGTAAGCGCGCGCGTAATTCGGGTCGAGCTCGATCGCTTTTGTAAACATCCGCCGCGCGAGCTCGAAATAACGTTTGGAGTACCGGTAAAGAAAATCGCGACCGCGCAGGTAGTAAGTGTAGGCCTCCACGTTCAAAGTCGGCGATTCACCGATCAATTTCTTTTCCTGCGGCAGCAGCTTCACTTTCAACTGTTCGACGATAGCGTGCGTGATTTCGTCCTGGATGGCGAAGATGTCGGTCAGATCCCGATCGAAACGTTCCGCCCAAACGTGCCCGCCCGTTGTCGCGCCTGTCAACTGCGCCGTGACGCGTACGCGCGCTCCAGCTTTTCGGACGCTTCCTTCTAGAGCAAACGCGACCCCGAGTTCTCGCCCAACCTGTTCGACCTTCACCGGTTTGGTTTTGTAGGTGAACGCGGTGTGGCGAGCGACGACGAAAAGACCGGAAATCTTTGAGAGGTCCGTAATGATGTCCTCGGTGATACCATCGCTGAAATATTCCTGCTCCGGATCACCGCTCATATTGCTGAACGGCAGCACCACGATAGATGGTCGACTATTCTTCATTGAAGCCGTGTCGGCGAAGTCCAAATCCTCCAGTCGGACACTGTAAACGCGAATAGGCTTTTCGATGTTCTTCAAGTTCTGCTCGCCTCCGTCCTCGAAGGTGACATCGAGCCGGTTGCCAACCTGATCACGAACCGATTGCGATACAACAATACCACCTGGAGCAGCAATACTTCCCAGCCGGACTGCGACGTTCACTCCATCGCCGTAAATATCGTCCTGTTCAACGATAACATCGCCGAGATTGATGCCGATCCGAAACTCGATACGCCGGTCGGCTGGTGTCTCTGCAGATCGTTCGCGCAGACCTCGCTGCATCTCTGCCGCGCAGGCCACCGCGCTAACTACGCTCGCGAATTCTGCGAGAATCCCATCGCCGGTAAGTTTGACAATGCGGCCCTGATGTTCAGTGATCTTGAAGTCGATGAATTCGCCACGTAGCGACTTGAGTCGCGCAAGCGTGCCAGCTTCATCGGTTCCCATCAGCCGACTGTATCCGACCACGTCGGCGGCAAGGATAGCAGTTAGACGGCGTTCCATCTCGGTTTGAGAAAGTTCACCATTCGATAACTGTGCTCGCCCAGGTTAGACCTCCGCCGAACACGACCATGAGAACGTAGTCGCCCGGTTTGATTCGCCCGCTGCGGTTGGCTTCATCGAGCGCGATCGCTACTGCCGCGGCGGAAGTGTTTCCATAACGATCGAGATTTACAAACATCTTCTCCCGCGAAATGCCGAGCCGATCCGCGATGGCTTCGATGATGCGCAAATTAGCCTGATGCGGAATGATACAGGCAATGTCCTCGATGGCCAATCCAGCTTGGTCGAGGGCTTTCTTGGCCGCCTTTAGCATCGCGGTCACCGCCTGCTTGTAAACCTCTTTGCCGGTCATGTGGATCGTTTGCAAATGGAGATCGACATTTTCGCGCGTGATTGGACAGCGCGAGCCGCCGCCGGGCATGAACAAAATATCGGTATACTGGGCGTCACTGCCAATATGCGTGCTAATCACCCCGTGAGCGCTGCCGCGATGGCGCAAAATAGCGGCGCCAGCACCGTCTCCAAAGAGCACACATGTATTACGATCGGTCCAATTAGTAATCGATGTTAGCTTCTCAGCTCCGATGACAAGAACCGTATCGTGCGCGTGCGAGGTAATGAATTGTTGCGCGATCTCGAGGCCGAAAAGAAAACCGGCGCAGGCGGCGGAAATATCGAGACATGCGGCCTTGGTCGCCCCGATCTTTTTCTGAACGAAACAGGCTGTCGCGGGAAAGAGCATGTCGGGGGTAGCCGTGGCGACGAGAATAAGATCGATTTCGCTGGCCGAGATTTTCGCCTGTTCGATCGCCTTCAGCGCCGCTTTCGTGGCCATGTCACTTGTCTGTTCATCTTTCGCGGCGATGCGACGTTCCTTGATGCCCGTGCGAGTGGTGATCCATTCGTCGCTCGTATCGACCATGCGCGACAGGTCTTTATTGGTCAGAATTTTCTTTGGCACGTAACTTCCAGTGCCGATGATCGAGACGGTGCGCCGCGGGTTAGCGGAGCGCGGGCTCGAGCGAGGCTGTCGTTTCATTGTAACGGCGAATCTCCTCGACGATATGCGGGTTTACCTGCTGTTCAATCGACTCGGCCGCAACCCGGAGTGCGCTCTTGATGGCGGGCGGCGTGCTGGCGCCGTGCGCGATGATACAGATGCCGTTGACGCCAAGAAGCGGGCTGCCACCGTACTCCTCGTAATTCGTTTTGGCCTTGATAGTGAGAAACGCGTCTTTTGCAAGAAACGCACCGGCCTTCCGTATTGGTGTGCGGTTGAGTTCGTGTTTAAGCCACTGGAAAATCGCCACCGCGATTGATTCGCACGTCTTCAAAATCACGTTCCCGACAAAACCGTCGCAGACCACAACTTCGACAGGATCCTCGAACAGATGTCGACCCTCGATATTGCCGACAAAGTTGAGCGAACTCTTCTTCAGCATTTTGAAGACTTCCTTGGTCTTCTCAGTGCCTTTCACGTCTTCTTCCCCGAGCGATACCAGACCGACCGTCGGATTCTTGTAACCGAGCACGTGGCGCGAATAAACAGAACCCATGAACGCGTATTGAAGAAGATGTTCGGGCCGTGCGTCGATGTTTGCGCCTGCGTCGACCAAAACAAAAACATTCGTTTCTGTTGGAAGCACCGCCGCGATTCCGGGACGGTCGATGCCGGGTAAAGTCCGAAGTTTGATCATGCTCGCGGTGACAGCTGCACCGGTGTGACCCGCGCTCACGATCGCATCCGCCTGGCCGCGTTTCACAAGATCGACGGCACGACTCACGGATGAATCTTTTTTCCGGCGCACGGCTGACCAGGCGCGATCGCTCATCTCCACCACCTGGCTAGAGTGCACGATTTCGATCCGTGAATCGTTGCAGCGATGTTTCCTCAACTCGCTTTCGATTTTGGAAGAGTCGCCGACGAGATAAAGCTTGTTGATCTGATGATAGTCCCGTAGCGCCATCACGGCGCCAGCTACGAGGTTAGGCGGGCCGAAATCGCCGCCCATCGCATCCAGGGCGATCTTCATTGGTGGGAAACTTTGCGAACTAAAGCCTCTGATTGCAAAGCGAAAATGGGGACCCTTGTGCCAAGCGCCTATTGCTTTACGGCCGCAGCTCACATAGCCGCCGCTTAAAGCTATTTCCCTTCGAGTGTCAACACTTGTCGCCCACGGTAATAACCGCATGACGGACAGACGGTATGCCCTACGACTGCGCTGCCGCATTGCGGGCATTTATTTAGCAGCCGAGCATGCCAGCGGTTCGCCGCTTTGCGCGTGCGCGATCGCATTTTCGACGTTTTGCGTTTTGGGACTCCCATATTTGACGAGCCGAGAACGAAGCAGGAAACAGAAAGAAGACAACTCTAAACCTATTTGCGTTTCAGCTTTAGCTTGTCCAGCTCGCTCCAGTTTGATTTGCCTTTCGTATCTTGCTCCGCCATCTCGATGTGTTTCGCTTTACAGATGCGACCGCCGTCGCGATCGCAATGCGGGTGCGCGGGCAGATTCAGCAAAAGATCTTCCCGTATGAATGGCGTAAGATCGACAGCCTCGGGCCCTCGCAGCTCCGTATGCACTGCAAATGCCGGGACTTCAATCTGGTGAACAAATTTTTCCAGACAAGACACACAACGTAGTTCCACTGGCTGCGAAAGCGATCCGTTCGCCCAGAGCGCTCCGGACGAGACGCCGATGTCGATGTTGTAGTGAAGCAGGCCAGCGCATCGAATTCCTTCTGCTTCCAGCTGCGGAATCGAGCATGCTTCTTCGCCTTCAAGATGCAGCCCCTCGGCCGGGATTTGTTTAAGATGTGCTTTCATCGAGTAAATTTCCTGTTCAGCGCCTTGGCGACGCAAGCAGGGACAAAGCTGGAAACATCGCCCCCGAGACTCGCGATTTCTTTCACGATTCGGGAGCTGAGGTAAGTGTACTCCTCCTTCGGCATGAGGAAAATCGTTTCCACAGCGGCATCGAGTTTTCGGTTCATCAGCGCCATTTGAAATTCGAATTCAAAATCGGACACGGCTCGCAAACCGCGAATGACCGCGCCCGCTTTCTCCGCCCTGGCAAAGTCGACCAGCAATCCCTTGAACTGGGCGATTCGCACACTGTCGATCTTTCCGGCGGTTTCTCGGAGCAAATCGAGACGTTCCTCTAGTGAGAAAAACGGCTGTTTCTCGTCGTTATGGGCTACGGCGACAATGACTTCATCGAATAGTTTTCGGGCCCGCTCAATCACATCGAGGTGACCGTCGGTTACCGGATCGAAACTGCCCGGATAAATAGCTCTGCGCATGTGCGGAAATTCGCAGAGGAAATGGAAATTGGAAAGAAGCAAGCATCGCGCCACAAAATGGTAGAGAGGCGCTCGCCGAGGAGACGGCTGTTAATCTCTACCGACAGTTGCTGAAATCTCTGTGCAGCCGAAGATTGATCTCCGCCCGATGATCGATTCCGCACCATACAAAGCGATCGCCGTAGCCAGCACGTTCTCTCCGCGGTTTAAACAAGTGCTCTCGGAAGCGAAGCGAATCCGAGACAGATTTTCATCCGATCTTCGTGTGATTTATGTAGGCGAACGCAACGAGGAAACTACGAAGAAATTCAGTGACGTGCTCGCGCAATTACACCTTCCGAGCGATTCAATCATTCACTACGAGCAGGGCGACCCAGCCGAAGCGATTCTGCGCGTAATTGCCGACAACAACATCGACATGATAGTTGCCGGCGCGCTCGAAAAAGAGGTCGTGCTGCACCCGTTTCTTGGCAATATCGCGCGTCGTCTTGTCCGAGAGGCTGCGTGTTCGGTCATGCTCTTCACCAGACCGGAAATAAAACCGAAATCATTGCGCCGAATCGTTTTTGTTGCCGACTACTCCGAGCACGGATTGCAGGCTTTGAAAACAACTCTGGCGCTCGCGTTGGCCGAAGCGTGCGAGCGGCTTTATGTCATTCGCATTATCACGACGTTTGATCAGGCGCGCGCCTCGCGTCTGGCGGATGCCGGCAATCGCGGAAAAGAAAAAGCGAATGAATACGAAGAAGACGCGTTGGAAATATTCGTCTTATCCGCGGGAGCGACCGAGGTCCCGATCGAAGCGCGTTGCATCCGTGGCAACACCGGGTTGGCTGCCTCGGATTTCGTTCAATCAGTCGAGGCGGATTTGCTTGTCGTGCCCGTGCGGACAAATGAGGGAGCCAGCGGCCAATTGCCTAATAACATCGCGTGGATCATCGATGTGATTCCTTGCAATCTTTGGGTGATTCGCTAATCCCAGTTGCCGATCTTTTCGGTTATTCATGTGCTGGCACAAATGATTCCCGAGCGAGTCTTCCAGCCGTACGGCTGGCCACATCTCACGGTTATTGTTCTTACTATTACGTTGCCGTTCGCGCTTGCCGCAGTCGTGCACCGCACAAAATCGACACGCGTCGAACGCACAATCGTCGCTCTGCTTTCGGCAGTCCTCGTTGTGAACTACATCGCCTATTTAGTTTTTGTGCGCAGTCATGGCAATTTGACGTGGCAGCAAATGTTGCCGTTGCAGCTCTGTGACTGGGGAATCGTTGTCGTCATTGTGGCGATGTGGACCGGAAATCAGCGCTGGTTTGAGGTGGCGTATTTCTGGGGAATCGGTGGCACGCTCCAAGCAGTGCTCACTCCCAACTTGCGTTTTGGGTTTCCAGATTGGCGATTCATCAGCTTTTTTACTTCTCACAGTGGCATCATCATCGGCGTGGTTTTCTTAATGTTGACGCGCAAATACCGGCCGTATCCAATGTCCATCGTGCGCACATTTATCTGGTCGGAGATTTATTTTATCATCACCCTAGTCGCGGATGAGCTGACCGGTTTTAATTACGGATTCCTTCTACACAAGCCGGAAGCGTTTTCTATTTTGAGTTTTCTCTCCGATTTGCGCCCGCTTTATCTGCTGGAGATGCACGGGGTCGCATTGCTCTTTTTTCTCGGCCTGTATGCTCCTTTTGCCGTTGTCGATTTTATTCGGCGCGGGCGGTTCAGTGAACCGCCCCTGCCTGACGCCCAACTAGGGAGAGGCGATTGACCTCAATCGCCCGAATCGACAGAATGCAATTTCGTTGATGAAAGCGAAGCCTTTGCGTCTCGGAAAAGTCACCATTGGTGGAAAACGTCCGGCGTTTATTCTCGGGCCGTGCGTCATTGAATCAGAGAAGTTCGTTTGGCGGATGGCAAAAAAAATCGCAGAAATTTGCGTGGCGGAAGATGTCGATCTTGTTTTCAAATCGTCGTATGACAAAGCGAATCGAACTTCGGTCCGCTCGTTTCGTGGAATTGGGGTGCACGAAGGTTGCGAGATTCTTTCGGCGATTGGCCACGAGTTAGAAGTTCCGGTCACAACGGATGTTCACTCGCCAGGGGAAGCCGAGATTGCTGGGGAAAAGATCGACATGTTACAAATCCCGGCGTTTCTCTGTCGCCAAACCGATTTACTGCGCGCGGCCGCGGAAACGGGTCGCGCCATGAATGTTAAAAAGGGTCAATTCCTCGCGCCATTGGATGTGCGAAACATTGCCGAAAAACTCGTGACGTTCGGTAATGAAAAATTCTGTTTTACTGAGCGTGGCACGACGTTCGGTTACAACAATCTCGTTGCCGATATGCGTTCACTTTATTGGATTCGCGAGGCCGGATATCGCGTGATCTTCGATGCGACGCATTCCGTACAACGGCCGGGTGGAGAAGGGGACGCGACTTCAGGTGATGGTGTTCTCGCGCCGGTACTAGCGCGGGCCGCTATGGCCGCGGGGTGCGACGGAATGTTTATGGAGGTGCACGAAGATCCGGGGCGTGCTTTGTCGGATGGGCCGAGTCAGATTCCGCTAAAGGATTTGCCGAAGCACTTGCGCATGTTAAAGGCTATTCATGCTGCTGTTTCGTAGCGGCCACTTCGCAAATTGGGGCCGGTTCGGTTGGCTGTTGTCGATTTTGTTGTCGATTTTGATATCGGCGTCTCAGATCTTTGCCCAATCAAAAGGCCATAAGAAGAAACAAAGCCCCGTCACGGCGAGATCGACCACTTCGCCGAGCGAGCAAAGCCTGACAAATATTCCGCTGCCCATCGGCCATGAAGCCAAAGGCCTTGTCTTACCGGATTTCGATGGTGAAGGTCATCTCCGCGGAAGATTTGAAGCAGGGACGGCACACCGAATTGACGAAGAGCACGTCGGTTTTCAGCAGCTTAAAATCACGACTTATACTCCAGAGAATCGCACCGATCTGAAGATTGACATGCAGACCTCAGTGCTCGATTTGAAGACACGCATTTTAACTTCGCAAGAACGTACAACGATCCAACGCGCAGATTTCAACATCGCTGGCGATTCGGTCGAGTTCGATACGAACACAAAGACGGGACGATTAATCGGCAATGTGAAAATGGTGATCACTGGCCAATCGCAACTCGCGGGAAAAACGAGCCAATGAAAAGACCGGCGACGTTGATTCTGCTAATGGCCAGCGTGGCGGCAGCGCAACTGTTTGGGCAGATTGCGGCTGTGCCGGCGGGATCCGCCTCTGCGCCACCAAAGAAACAGGAGAAACCAGCGACGAAAAAGGAAGAGAAATCGTCGACGAATAAGTTATTTGGCGGGGGCAACGCGCTCCAGTCTAATGAACCGACGACGACGGAAATTTATGCCGATGAAGCATATTTTGATTCGAACAAAAGTATGGGCATCTTTAGCGGCCGTGTGAAAGTGACCGATCCGCGATTTAATCTTCAATCCGACAAATTGACGGTGTTCATTTCGAAAGGAGAAAATCAGGGCCTTGAAAGGGCCATTGCGGAAGGAAACGTTGGCCTGGTCCGCGACCGGCCGGACCCCAGCGGCGGGCCGCCGACCCGGGCGATCGGTCGAGCCGATAAAGCGATCTACACGGCTGCGACCGGGGATGTTGAATTGACGGGGACACCGCGTGTGCAGGAAGGACAGAACATGCACGTGGCGACCAATCCTGATACGGTCATGATTATTAACCAGAACAGCCAGCTGACCACGCATGGGCCAAGTCGCACCGAGATTCGACAGCAGCCGAAGGATGAAACAAAAAACGAAACAAAACCGTCTCCGACCTCTCCCCCTTCGCCGAAGCCATGATCAGCCAAACTGCGCCTGTCTCGAGTCTGAAAGTCACTTCTCCGGTTTCGGCAAAACCCGAGAATGTCCTTACTACTGACCAGTTGGTAAAGATTTATGGAGGTCGGGCGGTGGTGGACGGGATCAACATGCACGTCAACGCCGGCGAAATCGTTGGATTGCTCGGGCCGAACGGCGCAGGCAAAACGACCAGTTTTTACATGATCGTGGGACTCGTTAGGCCAAATAGCGGTCGTGTCATTTTTTCGGATACCGACGTCACTAATTACCCAATGTACAAACGTGCCCGTCTCGGCATGGGTTATTTGCCGCAGGAGGAATCGATTTTCCGGAAGATGACGGTGGAGCAAAATATCATGGCAATTTTAGAAACACTCCCGCTGAGCAAAACGGAGCGGCGGAATCGTTGTGATCAATTGCTGCACCAGTTTGGCATTGAGCGGATCGCGAAAAATACCGCGCTGACCTTGAGCGGGGGCGAGAAACGGCGCCTGACCATTGCGCGCTCGCTGGTGACCAAGCCAAAGCTGCTGATGCTTGACGAACCGTTTAGTGGCGTCGATCCGATTGCTGTCTACGACGTGCAACAGATTATCGTGAATCTGCGCAAGTTGGGGCTCGCCATCATGATCACCGATCACAATGTGCGCGAAACCTTGTCGATCGTGGATCGCGCCTATTTGATTTTCGAAGGCCGCGTCGAGAGCGAAGGCACAAAAGATTTTCTCATCAGCGATCCCATTAGCCGTCAGCTTTACCTCGGCGAACGCTTCAAGATGTAATTGTCATTCTTACCGCCGTGGAGGAATTGAGGTGTCTTCCGGCGGCTGGCCGATCGGCTTTGACGGCGTCCGCGCTCCGCGTGTTGTGCGCGGTGGCATCTAATCTCTTGGTTGATCCGAAATAAAGATGTCGGTAGAGTCCGGCCAAGGCAATGGAGTTTGCCGTCCTGAAAAGGAAAACCGCGTAGCTAATGACTCCTGCTAATGCCGAAAGGCAAAGGAGGAGTTATGACGCAAAACGTTTGGTTTATTGCTGCGATTTGGATGGCGCTCGCGCTTTCAGCGAGCCTCATTTCAATTTGGGCAGGTATATCTGTCGCATTGGTCGAGATTCTCGTTGGTGTCGTCGCGGGAAATTTTCTTGGAATTCACGCGACGACCGATTGGATCAATTTTCTCGCGCTGCTCGGCAGCGGCGTGCTGACGTTTCTCGCCGGCGCAGAAATCGATCCCCGTTCGCTAAAAGCGAATCTGCGCGCCAGCGATTGATCGGTATTCTTTCTTTCGGCGTGCCGTTCGCGATCGTGTGGCTATTTGCCCAGTTCATTCTCGGCTGGCCACTGCACCAGGCCCAGATCGCTGGAGTTGCACTCTCCACCACTTCGGTGGCGGTCGTTTATGCAGTGATGATCGAAGGCGGTTATAGCGAGACGGCTATGGGTAAAACTATTCTGGCGGCGTGTTTCATTACCGACTTCGGCACAGTTCTCGCCCTGGGGGTTCTGTTCGCAACCTTCGACATGTGGCTCGTCGTATTCGTGGTCGTGATGTGCGTGGTGCTGTGGTTCATGCCGAGATGGACGCAATCCATTATCGAGCGATTGGGAGCCACGCGCGTCAGTGAGCCTGAGGTTAAATTCATTTTTTTTATCCTGTTTTTTCTGGGCGGCCTGGCAACAACAGCGAAAAGCGAGGCTGTCTTACCGGCATATCTCGTAGGTCTTGTTTTGGCCGGCGTTTTTCTGCGCGACAAAACGCTCGTAAACCGAATGCGCAGCATCGCGTTCGCGATCTTTACGCCATTCTATTTCATCAAGGCGGGGCTTTACGTTTCCTTGCCGGTGCTCTGGACCGGCCTCGGAATAATTGGGGCTCTCTTGCTCGTGAAGATGATCACGAAGCTTGTTGGCGTGTTCCCGCTGGCGCGCATGCACTACATGG
>QHON01000218.1 GCA_003218815.1 Verrucomicrobiota bacterium | reverse complement strand
CCAGCTTAGAGCCGAGGAGGCCCGCTCCTTGAGGTCGCAAATTGCGACCTCAAGATTACATGGTGGGCGCCGCTATCATCCATACGCCTTCACCGAACACGGCGCGCTGCAGGTCGCCAATATCCTGAACAGCGCCAATGCGGTGCGGATGAGCGTCTTTGTTATTCGGGCCTTCGTGAAAATCCGTGAACAACTTGCAACTAACGCCGCCATTCTCAAGCGCCTCGCTGAAATTGACAAGACACTCCTTGTCCACGACTCGACGCTGCGTGACCTGTATCAGAAGCTTCTGCCCTTGCTCTCTCCGCCGCCCGAGCCGCCGCCCCGGCGCAGAATCGGTTTTCACGAGTCCTAAATTACGCCGGCTTGCTCGCCGCGCCGCAGGTACGGAGGCTTGTCATGCCAAAGTCCAGGCGTCGGCGGAAGTCTTCACAAAAACGGGTTCTCTTCTCCGCCTTCAGATCAAATATCACTTGTCGCGCCGTAGCCGAGGCGAAGGTGGGAACGTCTGACATCAAACATCAGTGGCTTGCCGCGATCTCTCCTCTGCCTTTCTCGTTCTGCCTCTTCCTATCTCAACCTCGCCACGTCGATCACGAACCGATATTTGACGTCGCTCTTCAGCATCCGCTCATAAGCTTCGTTGATCTGCTCCATTGGAATGACCTCGATCTCGCACGTGATTCCGCGATCGGCGCAGAAATCGAGCATCTCTTGCGTCTCGGCGATTCCCCCAATCAACGAGCCGACAAGGCTCCGGCGTCGCCGGACGAGAGGCATTACACTAATCGCCTCGGGTTCCGCCGGGATGCCTACCAAAGTCAACGCCCCGTCACGTTTCAATAGCTTCAGATATGCGTTCAAATCATGTTTTCCAGATGCGGTATCGAGAATGAAATCGAAGCTGTTCAGCTGCCGCTTCATTGCCTCCTCGTCGCGCGACAGCACGACCTCGTGTGCGCCGAACCGCTTCGCGTCACCCGCTTTGCCGGGTGAGGTCGTAAAGAGCACTACCTCCGCTCCAAAAGCATTCGCGAATTTCACGGCCATATGTCCAAGCCCGCCGAGTCCCACGACACCCACCTTCTTACCTTTGCCGACCTTCCAATGCCGCATTGGCGAGTAAGTTGTAATGCCGGCGCATAACAGCGGAGCAGCTGCCGCCGGATCCAGTTTGTCCGAAATCCGCAGCACGAAATCCTGATCCACCACGATGCTCGTCGAGTATCCACCGTAAGTGACGCCACTGGTGTGTTTATCCTTGCTGCCATAAGTCAGAACCATTCCGTCACAGAACTGCTCCAGCCCTTCTTCGCAATCGGGGCACGTCCGGCACGAGTCGACCATGCAGCCGACTGCGACCAGATCGCCTTCTTTGAATTTCTTCACCTCGCGGCCGGTTTTCACCACGCGACCGACGATCTCGTGTCCGGGCACGCATGGATACGTGGTGGAGCCCCACTCATTTCGGGCAATATGCAGGTCCGAGTGGCAGACTCCGCAAAAAAGAATTTCGATCTGCACGTCACCCGGCATCGGATCACGACGTTCGAATGAAAACGGCTTTAGCGGCTCGTGCGCCGCGTGCGTGGCATAACCTTTGGTGGAAAACATAACGTCTTCTTCGTCTCCCAATGAGATTCGAATGTCAAAAATGTCCCCGCTCCGTAAACACGTCGCGACCGGGAATCGCGTGGGTAGACGGCAACGCAGCTAGGGTAGCTGGCGCAAGCACGGGGCAGTGCGAGTGATTAAGGTAAAGCTGCGAGGGAAGCATTGGGCGAGTCGCAATGGAGCGAACAGGATGAGCGACACGGCCGGTAAAGCCAAGCAGCAGCGAAACGAGATTCTGATTGCTCGGACCGCGCAGTCCCCCCGGTTCGGCAAACAATGGTCTCGGAAAAAGTGCAGGAATGCTGTCGATGCCAAAAAAAAAGCGCTCCGCATTTTCAGCGGAGCGCTTTTGTGTCGCGCAGAGGATGCGCTAGTCAACTTCAATAAAGTCCGGATCGCCTGCGCAGATCACCCGCTCCGTAAACATGAAGCCGTCCACGTCAACCGCGACCCAGCAGCCATCCACGAAGACGAAGTACGAGTTGCCGATCAACCGGAAATGGTTCGCCCCGAATCGTTGAACGAAAAACTCTTTCGGATGCGGCCCAAGACTGAACACTTCGCTGTGACGCGACTTGAACTCTTGCACGTTCACCTTCGTCGATTGATTCACGTTCGTCTGGCTCGTGGTCGAACGTACGCCAGTTTCATTTCTGTTTACGTCCTGAGCGCGACCCTGAACGTTCGTCTGGATTGATTCACGTTCGTCTGGCTCGTGCTCGAACGTGTCCCAGTTTCATTCCTGTTTACGTCCTGAGCGCGACCCTCAACGTTTGTCTGTCCACGTACGTCTGTGCCGGTTTCAGGTTTTGCCTGCGGTTTGTTCGGCTCCTGCGCGGGGCGCACCTTTTTCCCTTTCGCCGGCGCTGTCGCCTGCGTTTCCTTCGTCTGCCCCTGCGCCTGCGTCTGTTGTGGCTCCGCTGTCTGGCCTAACGCCATCAGCGGTAACCCCAATATCGCTGTCATTATCAGTATCCTCATTATCCTCCTTTCCCCTGTAATTCGTATCTCCCAAAACTTTTGGACCCCGCCGATCACTCAACTTCGTGCTGCAGTACTTCTCCCTTGCTTCGCTCTTCTGCTCTGAAAAAGTTTGAGATAGCGTTGCATCCCTGTGATGCACGTCATTACTCGGAAGCGTTTGAACGATTTCGCGGAAAAACACCCCGATGCCAAATCATCACTCGCGCGTTGGTACGCGATTATCCCAAAACAGCAGTTTCTGAATTTCGCGCGGCTGCGCGGAGTGTTTCCTCATGCCGATCAAGTTGGTAAATTCACGGTCTTCAACATTGGAGGGAACAAAGTTCGACTGATCGCCGCAATCCATTATAATAGAAACAAGATTTACATCCGCCACGTGTTAACTCACCAGGAGTACGAGGCCGGCAAATGGAAGAAGTAATATGTCAGTTGCGGAACTCGAAAACGTGACAAAGGCGTGGCCACCAATATCGCGCGCCGTTCGGGTGCCTCGCACCGAAGCAGATTACCAGGAGCTTGTAGAGCTACTCGATCGTATCACCGATGAAGTTGGCGAAGATGAAAATCATCCGCTCGCCTCTCTGATGGACGTGCTTGGCGTGCTGATCGAAAAATACGAAGACGAGCACGTGCCAGAGCTGGCTGAATAATTCCAGCCCATCGAAAACTAGGTTCACCCAACGCCGTTATCGTGCGCCGAAACGGCGCGCCTGCGGCTTATGCAAACCGCAGAAGCAAGGTTGGGATGACAAGAATGGAGTGACTGGGGCGAGCGATCCGGCAGCCGC
>QHON01000217.1 GCA_003218815.1 Verrucomicrobiota bacterium | reverse complement strand
CGACGGCGAGGTGGTAATTCATTCCGAGCATCGGCACCCACGGCACGCGCACGATCGTCTTAAAGGTCGAAAGATCGACAATCGATATTTGAAAAAAAGCGATGACGCTCGTGAATAATCCCGCCGCAGTAGCTGCAAGCGCAATCCAGCGCGAAAACACGCGCGGCACGATGAGCAGGAGGACCGCTCCGGCAAACGTGATGTAAATCGTCCAGGCGATCATGCGCGCTTGCGCGTCCGATAACGCGGCGCTTTCTCGCGCACATGAAATCCAATTTCAGGGCGAGGCGTTTTTGGCGGCGCCATCAACTGACGGATTGCCTCAATGATTGCAGCGATTTCTTGGTCGTGTTTGCCAACTCGCTTTTCTAGTTCGGCAAACTTGCGCGCAAACTCGCGATTGGTCTGCAGCGTCTCGCGCAGCTTCACAAACGTGCGCATGATGGCGATGTTCACCTTCACCGCGCGCTCGCTGTTCAAAACGCTCGACAACATCGCTACGCCTTGTTCTGTGAACGCGTAAGGCAGATGTCGTCGTCCGCCCCAACTTGAAATCACAATTTGTGATTTCAAGTTTCTAAGCTCTTCAGCCGTGACCTGAAAAACAAAGTCCTTTGGGAAGCGCTTGGTATTGCGTTTCATTGCTTGGGTAAGAACTCCCACCGTCACGCCGTAAAGCGCTGCCAAGTCTTGACCCAAAATTACCTTTTGCCCGCGAAGTACGAAAATCGCCTGAGCGATTCGCTGGACGCGAATGATGTCGTTGCTCATTCTTCAGGCAAACAAGCGCGCCATCTGAACGACGGTTGTGTTGAAGATGTTGAGGACGAACTGCGGCGCGATGCCGATTGCGAACATCAGCAGCGTGACGGGGACGACCACGAGCTTCTCGCTGCGAAGCAGATCGGGGAAGGCACGGCAACTTTCCGCAAGAGGGCCGCTAAAGAGCGTTTGCATCGCGCGCGCAAAGGCGATCGCCGTGACCAGAAGACCGATTACGGCAATCGCCGTGAACGAAGCGGCAAGGGCGAATGAACCTTTGAAGATGAGAAATTCGCCAATGAATCCATTCAGCCCTGGCAGACCGAGCGAGGAAAACATGGCGACGCTCATCCAGCCGCAAAGCAAGGGGGTCCGCTGCATCAGTCCGCCGAAATCGTTGATGCCACGCAACCCGCGACGCTCTTCGAGCAACCCGACGTAATAAAACAACGCGGCCGCGGTGATGCCGTGATTGAAGACTTGCAGGAACACACCGCTCAACGCCGCTTGCATCTCGATCGAAGGCCGCGCAGCGGTCGCGGTCACGGCGAAGAGACCGAGCATGCAGTAGCCGAGATGGTTGATCGACAGGTAGGCGATCATCCGCTTGAGGTCGCGTTGAGCCCACGCCGCGAGCGACGCGAAGACGATTGAGCAGACGGCGAGCGCAAGCAGCCATGGCCCGAGAATCTTGATTTCGTTAGGGAAAAGCGGAAGCAGCAGACGCACGAAACCGTAAACGCCCATCTTCGAGAGCACGCCGGTCAACACCATCGAGACGCCGGTGGGCGCCGTTTCGTAAGCGTCGGGTAGCCAGGTGTGGAACGGAAACAGCGGCACCTTCACAGCGAGTCCGAGGAAGATTCCGGCGAACGCGAGCCACGCCACGTTGCCGCTGAGAAGCCCATGTTTCCCGAGATCGGCGAGGGCGGCGAAATCGAATGTACCTTTCGCGAAATAAATCCCGAGAAACGAGAGCAGCATCGCCACACTGCCTAGGAACGTGTAAACGAAAAATTTCGTCGCGGCGTGGTCGCGGTTTTCCCCGCCCCAGATCTTAATGAGCAGGAACGCGGGAATGAGGCTCATCTCGTAAAACAAAAACCAGAGGACGAAGTTCTGGGCGGTGAACGTGCCGTAGAGCGCCGATTGCATTAGCAACATCAGCGCGCAGAACCCGCGGCCTGCGGGCTGGGCGAAAAACGCGAACGGGATGATTAGCGACGTCAGCAAGACGAGCAAAAGACTCAAGCCATCAAGGCCGACGAGGTATTCGGCGCCGATCGCGGGAATCCATGGGTGGCGTTCGATCAACTGGAGACCAGCCGCGGTGGCGTCGAAGTTTCGCCATAAGATTAAGGCCAGAATTGCGGTGAGCGAATGACCGAACCGGCGCCAAGGAACAAGAGCGCTTTGAAAAAGCCGTGCGCGATCAGGTGCATTATGCCGGCCGCGACACCACCAACGCCGAGTGAGACCATCATCAATCCCAACTGCGAGACCGTTGAGTAAGCGAGGATGCGTTTGATATCGAACTGCCCGAGCGCGATGAGCGAAGCCATCAGCGCCGTGATGACACCGATCCAAACAACCGCAGTGAGCGAGGGCGTCACACCGTTGATCGCGCCAAACGAGAAAAGCGGATAGACCCGGGCGACGAGAAACACGCCGGCGGCAACCATCGTAGCGGCGTGGATCAGCGCGCTTACCGGCGTCGGGCCTTCCATCGCGTCCGGCAACCAAACGTGCAGCGGGAATTGCCCCGACTTGCCGATGGCGCCGCAGAAAATCAGTAATGCGATAAATGGCGAAGCCGAGTCCGATACCGGCAGCAACAAGCGCGAGCGAGAGGAAAAGCACGGGCTGGATTAACTGCGCGATGTCAAATTGCGAAGGCTCTCCCGTCAGATACGCGTGGAGCCACGGCCATGCGGGCGTAAGTACGATACCGAAAAGAATCGAGCATGCCGCGAGCGCGATCAGCGGCATAGTCATCACGCACGGGCTTTCGTGCGCATGCTCAGAGGCGGTGCGGCGGTTGCCAAAAAAAATGTAGATCATCTGGCGCGTCATATAAAGCGCTGTCAACACGACTCCGGCTAGCATCAGGTAATGCGGCACGTGCGAAGCCGGCCACTGCGACGTTGCGTGCAGGATTTCCTCTTTCGTCCAGCCACCGGAGAAGAAGAAAGGGAATGACCGAACCGGCGCCAAGGAACAAGAGCGCTTTGAAAAAGCCGTGCGCGATCAGGTGCATTATGCCGGCCGCGACACCACCAACGCCGAGTGAGACCATCATCAATCCCAACTGCGAGACCGTTGAGTAAGCGAGGATGCGTTTGATATCGAACTGCCCGAGCGCGATGAGCGAAGCCATCAGCGCCGTGATGACCCCAATCGATACGACCACGGTGAGCGAGGGCGTCACACCATTGACTGCGCCAAACGAGAAAAGCGGATAGACGCGGGCGACGAGAAACACGCCGGCGGCAACCATTGTGGCGGCGTGGATCAGCGCGCTTACCGGGGTCGGACCTTCCATCGCGTCCGGCAGCCAAACGTGCAGCGGGAATTGTCCCGACTTCCCGATCGCGCCGCAGAAAATCAGTAGCGCGACAAATGTGGCGCTAGCACCGAGCGCAATGAGTCCTGTATTTTCAAGGCAACCGCGGCCGCCATCATAAAAGAGCAGTGTGCCACTGCGGCCGTAGAGCCAGAGAATGCCGAGAAAAAATCCCATGTCACCGATGCGAGTGGTGATGAATGCCTTTTTCGCTGCAGCCGCTGCACGATCAGCAGATACGACGCAAGCCCGACCAGTTCCCAGCAGACGAAAAGAAAAAGCAGACTGTTCGCGACGACCACGCCGAGCATCGCGCCGGAGAAAAATGAAAGATACGCGAAGAACCGGGTAAAATTTTTGTCCTCGGCCATGTAGCCAACGCTAAAGACAAAAATGCAGAGCCCGACCAGCGCGATCATCACCAGCATGGCAGCAGCCAGCGGATCGAGCACCCATCCGATGCGCAGTCCGTTCTCGCCAAAAGTGAACCAGGTGAAATTGTGAACAGAGCGGAAACCGTGCGTTTGCAGCGTCAATGAAAACGCCAGGATCGACGATGCGAGCGCAACGATCTGCCCGAAAATCGCGAGCGTCGCTGCTGCATTGCGACGCGAGTTGGCGAGACTGAGGATGATCAACGAAGCCGCGAGCGGCACCGCAGGAATCAACCAGAGATTGGCGACGATCCCGCGAATCATCCTTTAAGCTGGTCGAGTTGATCGACGTTGGTTGTTCGATAGTGGCGGTAAACAGCGATGACCAGTGCGAGTCCGACGGCCGCTTCCGCGGCGGCGATCGCGATTGAAAAGATCGCGACCATCACGCCGGTGGGGGATTGCGGATGCGGACTGAAGCGCCAAAACGCGATGAAATTCAGGTTCGCGGCGGCGAGCATCATTTCAATCCCGATCAGAATGAAAATAGCGTGACGCCGGCTCAGCACAGCCAGCAGACCGATGGAGAACAATGTCGCGGAGACGATCAGAAAAAGTTGGAGGGTTGGAGTCATTGGAGTGGGGAGTTTACTCGTCGCGGCATCAGCGCTTTTCCTCCATGACGAGGATGAGGGCGCCGATCAGCGCGGCGGTCAGTAGCAGTCCGACGCATTGCAGCGGCCACACGTAATCGGTCATTAGCACGTCGCCGACTCGTTTCACGGTGAGCGGTTCGATTGGTGGAGCGGCGATCGCGAGCGTTTGCGTCTTAAGAATCGCCCAGAGCAAGCCGCCGAAGACCGCGATGGCTATGATCGCGCCGCCCCAGTTGGGTCTGCCCGTGTCCTCGACGTCGCGTCGGGTCAGCAGGATCGTGAATACAATCAACACGGCGACCGCGCCAACGTAGACAAATACTTGGACCAATCCGACAAACTCCGCGCCGAGCAAAAAGAAAAAGGCCGCAACGCCGACAAACGTCATCGCGAAACTGAGCGCCGCGTGCATGAGCTTTTGCAGGGTTGCGGCTGCGAGTGCGGCCGCAAGAGTCAGGATGGCGATAGCGACAAAAGCGATGCTGTTCATTCGGCGAAACGATAGGTGCGAGCGGCAAATTTCTTTCGCGTGCCAATCAACTGCGATAGCGCAAGATAAACGACCGCGAGAACTGCCAGCGACCAAAACCATCCGGCCAGGCCGCGTCCCGCGTAATGCCACACCGCGGCGGCGACGATGCACGTGAACGCCATCGGTAACATGAATTTCCAGGCGAAGTTCATGATCTGATCGACGCGGGCGCGCGGCAGTGTTCCGCGAATCCAGATATAGACGAAAAGCAGCGCTCCAAGCTTGGCGAAAAACCAGACATAGGACGGGATGAATCGCAGCGCCGCAATCGGCGCCTGCCAGCCGCCTAGAAACAGCGTCACTCCCAACCCACTAATGGCGAACATTCCAATGTATTCCGCCATGAAAAACGTGGCGTACTTGAAGCCCGAATATTCGGTCATGTGTCCGGCGACAATTTCCGATTCGCCTTCCGGGACATCGAACGGAGTGCGATTGGATTCCACAAGACCCGAGACAAAAAACAAAATGAACGCGGCTGCGCCCCACGGCGTAACGACGAACCAGTGCGGCACGACGCCGAAGGTGTACCCATCCTGTGCCGCGACGATTCTATCGGGCGTGAGTGAGCCGACGACCATCACCACCGGAAGCACCGTGATAATGAGCGGCAGCTCGTAGCTGATCATCTGCGCGATCGCGCGCATCGCGCCCAGCATCGAGAATTTATTATTGCTTCCCCATCCGGCCATGAAAACAGCGAGCTCGGTTGTCGATCCAACGGCGAAGAAAAACAGGATACCGCCATCGATCGCGAACGGGGTCATGTTCCGGCCATAAGGGATCACGCCGAGCGCAAGAATTGCCGTCGCGGCGATCAAGAT
>QHON01000179.1 GCA_003218815.1 Verrucomicrobiota bacterium | reverse complement strand
TTTTTCGCAAGAAGCTTTTCGCCTTTAAGGCGGGCAGAAGGCATTTGGCAAAAGACTAAAAATCGTGCAGACGGCACCCAATTTGGGCGGATAAAAGGGAAATGCTTTCGGGAACTTAAACTTATAAAGAAACATTTTTATTGAACAAGCTTCGTCAGAGGATTCTTGATGCACTGCCGATACGCCTTCGGTTCGCCTTGCGTTATATGAAACTTCACCGCAGGTTTTCGTTGCTGTTATTTCCGACCTTATTCACCGAGAAGCTGATGCTGCGCATCGCGATTGATCGGCGCGATATACTTCGACAAGCAGCAGACAAGATGGAAATGCGGCGTTACGTAGAGAACAAGGTTGGAAAGCGTTATTTGCCTCGACTGTATTGTGTTACCAACGATCCTCAATCAATCCCCTTTGATACGCTGCCGAGCAAGTTTGTAGTTAAAGCTAATCATGGGTCTGCTTTTGTAAGAGTCGTGACGGACAAAAAAACCATTGATTTACAATCCTTAGTCTCCGAGTGCCAAGGCTGGCTTAATATCGATTATGGACAGTGTTATAGCGAGTGGGGATACCTCGGACTGAAGCGATGCGTCATGGTTGAGGAATTTGTCGAAAGTTCATATAAAGACAAACAAGGGATTCCCGCGGACTTCAGATTTTTGGTTTTCGATGGTCAATGCGCATTGATATTCGTCGACATAGGGAGACCTCCGTCGGTAAGAAGAAATCTATATTATCCTTCCTGGGAACCAATGCCTCTAACGCTAGGGCTTTTCCCTTGGACAGAAGGGCCGCTTGAACCGCCAGCGGACTTGAGAGCGATGATTGCTTTAGCCGAAGACGTGGCCAGAGGCATTGATTTTGTGCGAGTCGATCTTTATTCGACTCCCTGCGGACCGCTGGTTGGTGAGCTGACCATGACCCCAGGGGCAGGCATGCGGCGTTTTCCCGACAAGAAATTCGATCGTTTACTCGGTAAGAAGTGGAAGTTGCCAAAAGAGTTTTGATGGAAAGCGAGGAACCCCCCAAGGCAAGCACCAGACCATTTCGCAATCAGCCGTCACGTTTCAGCGTGGCGGCTTGTTGTCTCACGTGTAACGCTCACCACTCCTTGAAATCGCCCGCGTGCTCCTGTGTTTCTATCACATTGCCCGCTTCATCGTAAACACGAATCACAGCATTCGTGCGTGCGGATGAAAAGCTGACGGCGTTTGTGGAACTTGAATGGGCGATTCACCGTGTCAGGCGATACCCTGCATAAAAATCAGGCGCCGCCTGAATAGACAGATTTACGGGTTTTCCTAAAAACGTTTCAGGTTAAGAAAGATCTGGATCCCATCGCGACCCGCTTTGGCGCGACAATTACTTTCGACCCTGCCGCTGAAATCGACGCCCCCTTCGATAGAGCCTGCCTACGCGACGGATCGATCTAGAGAGAAGAGATGAAGTATTGCGCCCGCTCCCTCCGGACAGACCGACCAGCTCTTGCGGTCTTATCCAAGCGTTGTTTTTAACCATGCTGGCGTAAATCTGACACTTCACACACGGAGAATCCGTGTGTGCCTCCGTCACTCCCATTAGCATGTCTTTGGTTCGCTGCATCTTTTCCCCTTTAAGACATACCTCCAAGCCGCCGTTCGTAAAAACATTACCGAAGTCGTCCCAATGATTGATCGAACACCCCAGCACCCGGCCGTCGAAATTGATGTGCGGCCTTTGCCAGAGCTGGTGGCAAGAGGGCGCAATATAATTGCGATTAAACTTCTCCTCGTATTCTCGCCGATCCGCTACGCCCAGCCCCGACTCTTTCCTGATTAACTCACGATCTTTTACCGGCGAGAAAGTTTCGCCATAGAGGTCGTCCCAGGACAGTTTTACATAAAACTCCATCCCCAGCTCGCCGGCCATCGCCCGAGCCCTCGCGATCTCGTGTTCGTTGTGACCAAAGGCGACATACTGCCAACGTAAGGCCGGGTATTCGCTGCGATACTGTTTTTTGAAGGCGTTGATTCGGCGGATATGTTCGATCACTCGGTCGAAATTTCCGTTGACCCGATAGATCGAGTAAACCTCTTGGCTAGCGCCGTCGATCGAACAGGTCAGACTGCGCAGGTTATACTTTACCACGGCTTCCAAGACGCGATCGGAAGCCCGGTCGAGGTTGGCACCGTTATCGATCCGAAGCGCGACGTGTCGCTCATGAGCATGGCGCAGGATCGATTCGAGATCTTTATTGAGGAATACTTCTCCCCAGTTGGATAGCTCGATGTCCGACACCCATGGATGTTCCTGAAGGAATTTCTCGAAATTGGCGAGAGGCAGGATGCCGGTGCCGATCGACTTGGCGATAACGCCCGTTGCCGTTGGACACGAGGGGCACTTGAGCTGACATGCCGTGGACAGATCTAGCGCCACGCTGGACGGTCGGACAAACGCGTTGCAATCGTAATGTTGTGTAATCCGATCCCCTCGGGTCAGGGTCTTTATGACTTCAGGTGTTATCATGCCGTGCCGCAGTCGGAAGAATAAGTTGTTTGCGACGCGGCCCGGCCTGTGCCGCGTGATGATGCGTTGGGCTCGATCAAGCAGGGCGGTTTTTTGCTCCACACCTATGGTAAAGTTGGCGTGGAACATGACCGGGTTCGCCGGAATGTAGATACGGCTCGCTTCGGGGAATTGACGCCCCGTAAAGGTCCCCATGCCGAAGAATGAAGGTGGAAGATAGCCCGCTCGTACCTCCTTCATGGCTCGCACCAAACGATTGAAGGCAATCTGATCCCGGCCTTCGCACGCGGTCGCCCGCTGAACCTGCTGCCAAAGTTTGAGTGTCACATCGTTGGCTCGGACGGCGAAGAAGCCCGTGCACAAATTGCCCCCGGGATCATCAAGCTGACAGACGATGTCCTTGCCATTTAGGCAGCTTTGAATCGTCGTCTTGGTCGGCCCGACAAAGAGGACGTCCATATCTGAATAGACAAAGACTTCTCCCCAGTTTTTCTGAATGGTCTCGATGATCTTCGCGCTTTTAAAGCGAACGGCTTGTTGCCAATCCGCTTCCATGTAATTCCCGTGCCCGCGCGCTTCGGATGGATAAAGACAAACTTCGTAATCGTCTTTCAGTGTGCGCAAAAACCACTCATCCTTGAAAGTTTCATGGCTAGAACTGTAGACGCCGACCAGTTTCATGTCGCTTTAGGAGAGGTGGAGAATCCCTTTCAATTTACCTTTCCAGCGTTGGAGGTCAGTGATTTTGCGATAAAAAGATTCGGCCTTTCCGCCGTGGAATTCGAAGACCACGTAGCGGGCAGTTACGTCCCCGGGGTTGTGTATGCTGTGAGGATCTCCGCCGGCGTAGAAAATGATACTGTGCGCTCCCACCCGCCGTCCCAGAGTTTCGAGCTCTCCTTCGAGAAGGACGATGGCGGCCTCGTATGCATGGGCATGCGATGCATGCCCGGCGCTGGGGGGCAGAGTTGTGGCGTGCGAGTGCAATTTCCGCATACCTCCGGTGGGTCCTTCGAACAAGAGCGGTAACTCGTGCTCGGCGGCACCTTCGTTGCGGGGCTTCAGAGCATCGAAACATCCGAAACCGAGCTGGCCATTTCGGACGCCAGAGTGGGCGAGCCATTTAAACATTAGATAGTTGGCTGGTTTCGGGCTAACGGCCCGGAGAGTATGGGGGAAGTGGGACGGATAATAGACGAATTGTCCACGCCGCAATGGTAACTCCTGGTTTCCATCAGAGGAAGGCATCTGCGGCAGGATGAGGTTCGCTTCGCCCGCGAGCATTAGCAAAATCTCTTCCTCTGGATGGGTGTGGGGAGGATGCGGACAATGCCCTTGAACCAGCACTGAGACATGACACGAAAAGTCGTCTGCGTTGTCCGCGGTTCCGCGAAACTGATGATATGGCTTCCAGCCGGTTTGCTCGTCGGGATCGAGCGGAATAGTCAATGGAATGATCCGACTCGTAAGACGCTCTTTTGAGTTGATCTTGTTCCTCACATCTAAAATATACGATAACCAAGCGACATTGCACCGGGCGTCTGCTTCTCGGCCGGAGCGGGTTTTTGAGCTGGTGTCCTAGCTGAAATTTCCAGGCTTGGTTTTGACGCTAGCTTTTCCGGGCTCGGTATTGGTGTTGCCTCCGCCGTCTTTGAAGGTTCCTGGAGAGTCCTCGAGGGCGCATCTTGAGCTTGCGCTAACGGCGACGCGGCAAGCGCAACACCACTGCACAGAACAAGAACAGTAAGGAGGATTCGTCTGTGAAGATTCATCTGGCCTGACGAGAGAGCAGCCGTGGTCGACTACCCTCCCGAATCGATTGTCACACAATTACACACACGCGCGCGAGATGGGAATTTCCGTCATTTCCATTGCCTCTTACGCGCTAGGCAAGGGATTTCGGACAAATTCGGACACTCGAACTGCGTAATTCTGCGCGATTCGTGCAAACTCTCTGATTTGCATTTCCCCCTCTAACACGCAGCCTCGCGCATGTTTGTGACGGAATCGCGCAAAGTCGCGAAATATTGAAATCGGTTTCGAATCCCGTTAGGGTCGCTTCCTCATTTTGTTAGATGACACGGGGCGAACAAAAAAGACCTGGAAGTCAGTCGGTGGCTTCGGTCTCGGGTTGTACCCGAGCGCCGACAGCCGGAAATTTTTAATGCGCAGCGTACGTAGCCACCCAGCCAGTTACCTTAGGTTAATTCCGTCATTTCTGTTATCTCTCACGCTAAGTCTTCGGACAAATTCGGACACCGGGATTGCCACTGAAACCAGCGGATTTGTTCTGATTCCCGTTTGAATGCGCGAATCTTTCGCGCGGTTCATACGCCGTAAAGTTGCGTTGTATGCCAGCAGCGAGCAAGGCGGTCGGGCTGCGACCCTAACGGCTAAGCTTAATGCGAGGCACCAGTCATGGTAAATTCGATAGGAATTCTAACCTTCGAGACTGTTCCAGGTTTAAATCGCCACTTTCGAAACGCCCTGACCGCGGATTTATCCAAGGTTGAGTCTCCAGTGCTTTGCTCCATTGAAGCTCCAGTTACACGGCCGCTCGCCTGATCAACTGACACAACGCAAACTCCACTGCCCGTAACGCCATCCGAACGTACCTTGAGCGGATACTTGGGGAGGGGTGCGAAAGTTGCAAGGGCTTTCGCCGAAGAAAACGAAATCGTGGCTGCGCTAGCTCCGACCTCCGGTGCCTCGGCTGGCGACGTTTTCCGGCGCTTCGGTTGTTGCGGCGGAGGCGCTCTTTCTTCGACGGGCTCCGCTTTAATCTCTGGGGGAGGAGGCGAGATAGATTGCTTTTCCGGTGTTGATGCGACGGTAGGATTTTCCGAAGGTTTTGCTGCCCCTGCTTCTTGAATCCGCTTTTGCAAGGAAGCGATCTCGTTCTGCTTTGCCTCTAACTTGGTCTGCAATTCCGTTTTCTCTTTCTGCGATTGCGCGAGTTCTGCTCCGGCCTTTGTGGCTTTGTTTTGCGCCTCCGCGATTTTCGCTTCTTCGCCCGCGACGGCCGTTTCGCGGGTCTTGAGCTCCGCTTCCTGAGTCATGCGCCGATGCTCAGCCGCATCCCGGGCCGCATTCGCATTCGCTACATCGGCACGCAGCGCATCCGCCCTGTAACTACCGAACAGCCCGAAAATCGCCGGAATCATCAAGCACAGAAAGGCAAGCACCAAGATGATTTTCGGCGTGACGGCAGAGATTGTGGATTTCGGGCGCGGCATACGCCAACTTCGAAATTAGAGGAGGAAAGGGAATTCGCAACGTCGAAGCGGAAATCGTCCCCCCTACGATCGCCTCTCTACTAATTTAGCTATTTTCCACGCGACGATCAATGTCGCAGTCGGAATGTGTAACCATGTGCAATGACACTACGGCGGTTTCTATCCTTTCCATTGCCTCTTATGCGTGTGAGACTTTTCGGAGAGTTTCGGACGCTAGAACTGTATAATTCTGCGCGAATCGGTTAGGGTCGCCATGTGGGAACTGGCCAAACCTAGCGCATCCGATAAATCACGCCTTCGGCCGTTTGCGCCACCGGCTGGTATCGTTCCGTCAAAATTTTGGCCAGAATCGGAAAGTTCTTCACCGCATATTGCGCACTTTTCGGGTCGGGTTGAACATCAACAATGTAGGTCGGCGAATGCCTGGCAAAATCTTGTTCAAGCGTAGCCCAGGCGCCGGGCAAGATCCGGCTGCGCGTATCGAAACCGGGGATCGGTCCACCGAAAATATAACCCGTGAGCGGGAAGGTTGTGATGTAGCGGCAGGCAGGACGTCTGCGAGCGTCTAGATAGATTTCCGAACTTTGACCCCAAACGAAAATCCTGTCGGCAGGGGACGAATGAGTAAACAGGTATTGTCCCGCCTGAGATGGGACGCGTCGTGAAGCCAGGCCCGTCCAGTGCAGGATCGAGAAGAGAATAACCGTGAGAACCAGCCACGCGTAGGTGATCTTGGGTCGCAGTAGCCAATAGGGCGGCTGGATCGTACGCGACCACAACCGCGCATAGTAAGGCGCTGCGAGCAGTGCGAGCGAAGGAATCAATTGGACATAGTAATGAGGGTAAAAGCGAGCACCTGCTGCAGCGCCGATTACTGAGGCAAGGAGCAATCCTAGAAGGGCTGTTCGTTCCGCTGTCTTCCCGGCCCAAATTTCATCCTTATCCCGGCACGCCATTGTGGCCCCGATCACCAAAGGCAAACAGGCCGCAACGAAAGTCAGCGTATTCACGATTCCTTTCTGCCAAAACACATGCGGAATGTCGTGATCGGCAATTGTCCAGTAAAACGCGTCATGGAGAATGCCTTGTTTCCAAAGGACAATCGTCGCAACACCGAGGGCTGCGAAAAATCCTACCGTGAATATAGTTGCCTGAATGACCGAATTCGTTCGCGTCAAACTGCGGCTAGCTCGATAGCTCGGGAGAAGTAGATAAATGCCGAGCGGAACTGCTGCTATTGCGGCCGGTTGTTTGAGCAGGAAAGCCGCGCCCAGCAGCGCACCTGCTGGAAAGAGTTCGGGTCCCAGTCGCGACGAACTGCGGCCAAACGCGATTGCCCAGGCCCAGATAATAGGGAGATTCATCAGCATCTCGGCATCGAATGCCAGGGTCTTCCACGTCCACCAGGGTTGGAAAACACTGTAGAAAAGCGCGGCAATCAAACCGGTGTTGCGATCAAACAAGTCGCGGCCGATCACATAGAGGCCCGCCATCGAGCCTATCGTCCATACTAGTGCGACCATATGAAGTGCTTTCCAATTGAACTTGCCCGCTACTTTGAATATTGCGGCGTAGGTCCAGAAGAGGAGTGGCGGCTTGCGCTCTACTGCGTCAGCGTAGGGTCGCCCGCCGTCAACTATTTCGTTCGCCACCACCGAATACATTGCCTCGCTGTCAATTGGCTGGGGATGCAAAAGAGAAGGAAGGCGAATTGCAACGGTGAGGAGGACTATCCCAAGCGCGGCGAAGCGAAATTGGCGCGACCTATGAGTTCGCACATCCATCATTCGGCAAACTGGTTTCCGGATGTGGTTTTCTTAAGAGAATCGTAAATGCGTGTAACTTCGCTAAAAACATCATCAACTGTGATTGCTTGCATGCAAAGATTGTTGCGGCAGACCGATTGCCGGTTGTTGTAGGCGTTCACGCACGGACTGCAGGCGATGCCGGCCCACAGGGCGGTCGCGTTTGGCGATCGTGCGGCAAATAGCGCCGGTGTCTCCGGCCCGAACAACGCGACGACGCGAATCGGCGTCATCGAGGCAAAATGAGCTGGGCCACTGTCATTCGTCACCAAAATCTCACTGCGGGTGTAAAGCACGAGTAATTGCCGCAAAGTCGTTTTTCCGGCAAGCCGAACGACGCGATCCGAGCCGACCTCGTCCGCAAGCTGGTTATTGGGAGCGGCTTCGGCCGGTGCACCGGTAAACACAACGAACGACTCCGGGTAACGTTCGAGCAGCCGCCGCGCAAGTTCGACATAGCGCAGAGGCGGCCACCGCCTCAGCGGCAGCAAGTCGCTCGCGTTCGGGTTGAGCAGGATGAGTGGCGCAGAACCGATACGAGGATTTTCGCGCCGTAGCAGAGTATTGATTTCAGCAACTTCGGACGGCGAGGGCCGAAATCTTGCGAGTGGCTGGTTTGCAGAAGGGATAAAGTCGAACGTGGGAAGCACCGTCGGATCACGAGTCAATGCTTCAACCATAGCTTCGAACATCTGACTTGTATGAAGATGAGGGTTGTATAAAAGCCGATGCGTCATTAAGTCGCCACGGTACGGTCCGTCGCCAAAAAAAGTATGAAAGCCAACACGCGATTTGGCGCCGGTCGTAAACGTCAGTATCGCCGAGAAACGTGT
>QHON01000178.1 GCA_003218815.1 Verrucomicrobiota bacterium | reverse complement strand
AGCGTGATTCGCGGACCGATTCCGCGAAGTTCATCCAGAATTCTTTCTGCACAAACATCTCCAAGGTGCCAGATCTCATCTGCATCTTTCGCCATTTGGCTGACGTTTTCCGGCAAACGATTATGCGTATCAGCCAGAACAAAAATCCGTGACGCCTTTTTTTGTCCCGCGTTTTTCATTTCAAGCCAAAGTCTGTCCTTAAGCGCAGTTGAACAAGTCGAGGAATCGAAGACAAAACCGGCTACACTTGAACGCGTCGCCGCGTACAGGATCGCGAAAACTGCGCGCCGGCGTGTCCTGGGCGCATTGATTTGTCCGGTCGCGGATGTTACGTAGCCTCGCCCCCGCCTGTCATGAGCCAGAATTACAAACAGACGCTTAATCTTCCAAAAACAGATTTTCCGATGAAGGCGAACCTGGCCGCGCGCGAGCCGGAACTGCTGAAAATGTGGGAGGAAACGCGACTGTACGAGCAAATCCAGAAATCGCGGGCAGATCGACAACTGTTCGTTCTCCACGATGGCCCGCCTTTCGCCAACGGCGACGTCCACATGGGCACGGGGCTGAACAAGATTCTCAAAGATTTGGTGGTCAAATCGCAGACGATGCTGGGCAAACGGGCTCCATATGTTCCCGGTTGGGACTGTCATGGTCTGCCTATCGAATACAAAGTCGTGAAGGAATCAGGCGAGCTTTCACCGCTCGCAGTCCGCAAGAAATCGGAAGCGTTCGCGCGAAAGTTTGTCGATATCCAGCGCGAGCAATTCAAGCGACTGGGTGTCTTCGGCGATTGGGAGCATCCATATCTGACGATGGATCCCAAATACGAAGCGGAAATTTTGCGCGCTTTCGCGGTGTTTGTTGAGAAAGGTCTCGTTTATCAATCGAAGAAGCCAGTCTTTTGGAGCACCGGCGCGCAGACTGCGCTCGCTGAAGCTGAAGTGGAATATCAGGAGCGCGATGATACCGCCGTTTACGTTAAGTTTCCGATCGCAAGCGGCGAACTGGCTGGTAAAGCAAACATCGCGATTTGGACAACTACGCCATGGACTTTGCCGGCGAACATGGCAATCGGTGTCGATCCAAAGGAAATTTACGTAGTTCAAGAATTTCGACGCGATGGGACTTCCGATGTGCTGCTCCTGGCCGATCGGCTCGTGGACGCATTTTGCCTGTCAACAAAGTTCGAGCCAACCGGCGAACCGCTCGAATCGTTTCCCGGAAGCAAGATCGACAAGATCACCGCCCAACATCCGTTTCTTGATCGCAAATCGATCGTGCTCACGGCCGATTTTGTCACGATGGATACTGGAACCGGCTGCGTCCACATCGCGCCGGGTCACGGCGAGGACGATTACTGGTTAGGTAGCAAGAATGGATTGTCGATCTTATCGCCAGTCGATGACCATGGACGCTTTACCGATGAAGCCGGTTTGCCGGAACTCGTCGGCAAATACGTGTTCGACGCCAACAGCGACATCGTCAATTTGCTGCGCGAGCGCGGCATGCTTCTCGGCCAGCAAAATTTTCATCACTCTTATCCGTATTGCTGGCGGTCGAAGACGCCGATCATCTTCCGCGCAGTCAAACAATTCTTTATCCGCATCGACGAGTTGCGCGCCAAAGCGCTCGAGGCAATCAACACGGTCGAGTGGATTCCATCATGGGGAAAGAATCGTATCGCCGGCACGGTTGAATCGCGTCCCGACTGGGTGATTTCCCGTCAACGCAGCTGGGGCGTGCCTCTGCCGGTTTTTTATTCAAAGAATGGCGAGCCGATTCTCGATCCAAAATACATTCGCAAGCTCGCCGACCTTGTCGGACAACGGGGCTCCAACATTTGGTTCGAGTTGGACGATGCCGAACTTGCGAAAAAACTTGGGCTACCGGAGGGCGCGACGCACCGCAATGATACGATCGACGTTTGGATCGACAGCGGCGTCTCGCACAAAGCCGTTTGCGCGATCCATCCGGGACTGCGCGATCCGGCCGATATGTATCTCGAAGCGACCGACCAACATCGCGGCTGGTTTCAATCGTCGCTCATGACCAGCGTCGCGCTGAACAACCGCGCGCCTTACAAAATTTGTGTGACCCACGGTTTCGTGGTCGATCTTGACGGAAAAAAGATTTCAAAATCGAGCACGTACGACAAACCCGTTAACGCTGGTCATTTTGTCGACAAACACGGGGCCGATCTTGTTCGGCTTTGGGCGAGCAGCATCGATTACACGGATGACGTACCGTTCTCTGAAGAAATGTTTAATCGGCTCGGCGACACTTATCGCCGGATTCGCAACACGCTACGGATTTTACTTGGGAATCTTTACGATTTCGAACCAGGAAAGCAGGAAAGCGGAAAAGAGAATTTTACCTTGGTCGATCGCTGGATTCTGGAGCGGCTCGATCATGTGATCGCCGATTGTCGATCCGCTTACGAAGCGTTCGAGTTTCACAAGGTTTACCACACGCTCAACCACTTTTGCGCGGTAGACCTGAGCAGCCTGTACGTCGACATCACCAAAGACCGGATGTACTGCGACGCGCAGGATTCGCCACGCCGCCGGGCCACCCAGATGGTCATGCACAAAATCTTCGATACGCTCTGCCGATTACTGGCGCCGATTCTCGCCTTCACCGCCGAGGAGGCGTGGCGTCATTCAGGCGCGGGCGGTTCGGTCCATCTGCTCGAGTTGCCCAAAACCCAAGATCGACATGGTGGGGCGAACGCTCAAATTGCCGAGCTTCTGAAATTGCGCGGCGTGATCGGACAGGCAATCGAGCACGCGCGCCAGGAGAAATTGATCGGAAATGCTCTTGAGGCTGCGGTTGTTTTGTTTTCAGATTCCGACGTCACATCGAAGATCGACAAGGAGGAGCTCGAAGAATTTTTCATCCTGAGCGACTTGACAGTTCACCAGGGGAAAGAACCGAGTGCTTCGGTCACGAAAACATCGTACAAAAAATGCGCGCGTTGCTGGCGTCATCGGACAGCTGTTGGTGCAAGCAAGACGCATCCGGATTTGTGCGATCGGTGCGAAAGCGTGGTCACAGCTCTGGAAAAGACGGCTCGATGATCCTTTTCTGTCATTCCGAGCGCAGTGGAGCGAAGCGGAACGGAGTCGAAAAAACTAACAATTAAAGATATCTCGACTCCGCTCGATATGACAAAAATGGCGGGAAGATATGAAATTCATCCTCTTTCTCTCGCTCCCGCTCTACGCGCTCGACCAATGGACGAAACATTTGGTCCTGCGGTTCGTTAGTCCAGAGGAGCCGCGCATCATAATATCCAGCTTCTTCCATTTGGTAAATGTCACTAACACTGGCGCGGCGTTTGGTTCCTTCAGGAACAACAATACTTTTTTCATCGTAATTTCATCCATCGCGCTTCTCATTGTTGTGGGTCTCCTGATGCGAAGGCGATCACCCGATTTTTGGCGCGATGCGTCGCTGGCACTTCTGCTCGCCGGAATTCTTGGAAATCTCACCGATCGTCTTCTTTACGGGCACGTGATCGATTTTCTTCTTTTCGATCTGCATGTTCGGTTCGCCCATCCCTGGCCTGCCTTCAATGTCGCCGATTCCTGCATCTCCATTGCCGTCGTGCTTTTTGTTATTCATTCGTTGTGGCACGGTAAAAGGCCGACGCGAACTGGGACATCGTAAGGCGAGCGCACCGCTTGGTTGGCGGCTGTATCGATATGCCACGGTCAGAGACCCTCGCTACAGTAGAGGACGTAAAATAATGGAAGGACCCGACAAAGGTATTTCGCCGATGGAAAAGGCCGCGCGCGAAATTGCCGCGCGTTTGCGCGAGAGCGGCCATGTTGCGTATCTCGCCGGAGGCTGCGTGCGCGACATCGTCCGCGGCGAAACTCCGAAGGACTTCGATATCGCTACCGACGCCAAGCCGGAAATTGTGCAGAAAATTTTTCCGCGCACCTATGCGGTTGGCGCGCATTTTGGCGTGATCCTCGTTGTGGAAAACCGCTTCCAATTCGAAGTGGCAACCTTTCGTTCCGATGACGTTTATGTCGATGGCAGACGGCCGAGCGCCGTGCATTTCTCATCACCGGAAGAGGACGCACAACGTCGCGATTTCACAATCAACGGAATGTTTTACGATCCGGTTGCGGAGAAAGTGATCGATTTCGTCGGCGGTCGCGCCGACATTGAGGCGAAATTGGTGCGCGCAATTGGCGACGCGGCGCAGCGTTTCGCAGAAGATCGGTTGCGAATGCTGCGCGCGGTGCGCTTCGCCACCGTGCTTGATTACAAGATCGACGATCAAACGTGGGAAGCGCTGGTCGCCAAGGCGGTCTCGATTAATGAGATCAGCGCGGAACGCATTCGCGAAGAGCTCGTCCGCATTTTTCTTTCTCCAAACAGAGTGCGCGGCTGGGATTTGCTCGATTCCAGCGGGTTGATGCGTGCCATTCTGCCCGAGGTCGATGCGATGAAGGGTTGCGCCCAACCAGAGCAGTTTCATCCTGAGGGCGACGTTTTTCAGCACACACGGCTGATGTTGCAATTTCTTCCAGAGAAAGTTTCCGTGCCGCTCGTTTTCTCGGTCTTACTTCACGACGTCGCGAAGCCGCGTACCGCAACCGTCGATGAAACGGGCCGAATTCGTTTTAACGCCCACGATCGCATCGGCGCGGAAATGACCGAAGAAATCATGCGGCGTTTGCGATTTTCCGGCGCTGAGATCGACGCTGCGGTCGAGATGGTGCGACAACACATGGTTTTCAAAGATGTGCCCAAAATGCGGGTGGCGAAATTAAAGCGTTTCATGGCGCGACCGACTTTCGACGACGAGCTCGAGCTGCATCGGGTCGATTGCGAGGGCAGTCACGGTATGCTCGACAATTACGAGTTCCTCCTGCGGAAGCGTGATGAATTCGCGAACGAGCCGATCATTCCGCCGCCGCTGGTGCGCGGGGACGATTTGATGGCGCTCGGTTTGAAGCCGGGCCCGAAATTTGGCGAAATTCTCGAAGCAGTCGAGACCCGACAGCTCGAGGGAACGCTGCGCACACGGGAGGAGGCGCTCAAATGGGTGCGACGCGAATACTCGTTAGGCGAAGGACGATAGAGCGCCTGCGCGACGTCAAAACTATGAGAATCCTGATGATTAGCGCGGAAGCGCCACCTTTGCAGCGGACGGGTGCACTGATTGATGTGATGAATGCGTTGCCGCACGAGCTGCGTGCCCGAGGCCACGATATCAGTGTGGCGCTACCGTTCTATCGTGAAATTCGAGAGAACCCGGCATTCGAGGCAAAGCACACCGGAGTGACCGTCGATGTGCGCGTGGGTAAGAAAACTTATATAGCCGAGTATCTCGAGGGGCGGAGCGCAAGCGGCGTGCAATTGTTTCTGATCCGCTGCGACAAGTTTTTTGATCGCCCGGGAATTTACGGAGAGCACGGCAAGCCGTATGAAGACAACGCGGCGCGCTTCAGTTTTTTTTGCAAAGCCGCATTGGAACTCGCACGGCGATTAATACCATCCTTACAAATTCTGCACGTCCACGATTGGGCGGCAGCGCTGGTGCCAGTCTTTGTGCGCGCGCACCATCTGCCATTCGCAACTGTGCTAACAATCCATCGCCTTGCCGAGCAAGGCAGTTTTTGGGGCCTGGATTTCAGCCTCACGAATTTGCCTGAGCGGTTCTTCACTCTCCATGGCATCGAGTTCTTCGGACGCCTGAATTTTTTGAAAGGCGGAATTCTCTACGCGGACAAGATTACAACGGTAAGCGAACATTACAGGCGGGAAATACTGATGCCAGCCGGCGGCTACGGTCTTGACCAGGTGCTTCGGGAAAATGCGCAGCGTCTTACAGCGATTTTACACGGCGCGGATTACACACGCTGGAATCCGGCGTCGGATCGTCTGCTTCCGGCCCATTACGACCCGCGCACACTTCGGGGAAAGCAGATGTGTCGCAAAGCCTTGCTAGGGCAAATGAAGCTCACACCTAAACCGCGCGGACCAGTCTTCGGGATGGTCACTCGCGTGGTCGAAGAAAAAGGTTTCGAGATTCTCGTGCCGCTTCTCGACCGACTTCTTTGCGATGATGTCCGCCTGATCATTCTCGGCGAAGGCGATCCGGCCTATGAAACTGCTCTCGCTGTCGCTTCGCGAAAATTCCGGACCAAGTTCGCGTATATGAGGAATTATGATGAGAAGTTAGCCCATCTGATTGAAGCGGGGGTCGATATCACTCTCATCCCGTCGCGTTTCGAACCGGCGGCCTTGAGCGCGATGTATAGCCTGAAATATGGCGCGCTCCCGGTTGCGCGGGCAACCGGCGGCATTCAGGAGATCATTCAGGATTACGATCCGGCCGCGGATAGCGGTTATGGTTTCCTTTGTTATGAATATTCGACTGAAGCCTTCTGGGATGCGATCAAGCGCGCGCGGGAAATCTTCCGTGATCGGAATGTATGGACCACATTGATGAAACGGGCGATGGCGCGCAGCTTTTCATGGGACGCCGCGGCGCAGAGTTACGAAACGCTTTATCAAGAACTTGTCGGCGCGGACGACCAAGTAGCGGCGTAGTCGTAGCCCTCAACCCGTTCGACGGGTGCTCACGCAGGCTTTGTGGGTGACCTAATGCGGGCTCGAATGGGGATCAATCGATTCCGCAATTCGTACCGGCGTTCGCAGCGCTCGAGCATGGCGAGGAGCGAGGCGGCCGAAGATACCATAAGATGCCGCGAATAAACGGAGCGCGGGATCGTCAAACCCTGCTACCGAAACTAGCGCACACGAGCCGGAAAAAATGCGATTTGAGATTGCCTTCGCCGAGAGATCGACAAGTTCTTGCAATCTTCAGAGCTTTCCTATCTCCTCGGCGCTTCCTACTTGTGACGTCATGACTCGCTCGTCGCCCGCATTCAAGCCATTGCTTGCGGCCTTGCTCGTGACTTTGATGCAGATCGCGATGGCGGTCGGCCTTCTAGCGCCAGATGGGCCGCTTTCCTACCGGTATTCCAGCCTTATCCAACACGATAGCTATTGGTTCATGAACATCGTTGATCGCGGCTATCAGACGATCGTGCCTCCCATCAATCATAAGGTGATGGAAGTTTCCAACGTTGCTTTCTTTCCCGCCTATCCCGCGATTGCTGCGGTGCTTCGGTACGGACTCCACCTCGATACAGATAGTGCACTGCTGATCACCGCTCAGATGGCAGCCTGGGGCTTTTGGAGCTATTTCTTTCTCT
>QHON01000177.1 GCA_003218815.1 Verrucomicrobiota bacterium | reverse complement strand
CACGTTTTTCGTTTGCTGCCAACTGCGCTGGGGTCACTGGGACATTTATATGCTCACGCAAGCAGCCGGCTGGGGGATCGTCCCCGATTACTTAGCAGTGTTTAAGCCGTCGAGTTATCGCTGGCTCGTTCCGGCTTTGAATAATCCAACCGAGGCGAGCCAGATGTCGATGACTTTGGGCGCACTGCTGTTTGGCATAATCGCGCTATGCGAACTGCTCCCAGCAATTCGTCGGCTGGCGGACTGGCCGACACGAGCCGGCATCTATTTCTGCGCCGCGGTCATCTACTACATTTCGATTAGCGGAGTGGCCTGCGTGGAGATGGAAAGTATGCTCCGCTATGAATTTTGCGTGCACGCCCTAATCGTGCTGGCGGTTTTGAATTTTCTAGGTCAGTTTCACAAGTCGCCGATCCTTCTACGGGCGTTCGGGATGGCGGCAGCAGTGTTAGTCAGCGCTGCTGGGTTAAGCATACAGGGTTGGTACGTCTGGAATTTTACCCGAGGAAATTGGGTCGCGTAGCATGAAAACAAAGGTCGCCATCATCGGTGCTGGGCCAGCGGGTTTGACTGCGAGTTACCTTCTGTCCAAGGAGGGAATTGAAGTTACCGTTCTGGAAGCCGATCCGGTGTATGTAGGTGGCATTTCGCGCACGGCCACCTACAAAGGTTTTCACTTCGATATTGGCGGGCATCGTTTCTTTTCCAAATCCAAAGCGGTAGAAGATTTGTGGACCGAGATTTTGCCTAACGACATGCTCGTGCGTCCGCGTTCATCGCGTATTTTTTATGGCGGCAAGTTTTTTTCCTATCCGTTAAAGCCGTTTGAAGCATTGCTAAAGCTC
>QHON01000176.1 GCA_003218815.1 Verrucomicrobiota bacterium | reverse complement strand
CCGAATGTGAAGCGTTGCGGTCTGTTTTCGAAAAATGGGTGGCGGCGTACGCAAATCATGACCTTGCCGGAACGATGTCGATCTTTGCCGATGACGTAAACTTTAGCTTCCAAGGCGCACCAGACGCGAAGAAAGCGGATCTCGAGAAAAGTTATCGAGACGAGTTCGCCCACCCGGAGCAATCGCGCAGATGGATCCCAAAATTCGAAGAATTCGAATGCTCCGGAAATCTTGGTTTCGTGCGTTCTACTTGGCGGCTCGAGGCCAGGAGCTCTGACGGCAAAGCAGAGATCAAAGCCGAGAACCGCAGCGTGGACATTTTGCGACTCTCGGAGGACGGAACTTGGAAAATATTTCGGTCCCTCAATTATCCCGTCGTTGCGCCGAAAAAATGACGATACGCGTTTTGGTCGCCATAATTTTTTTACCGTCCTCTTCTCTCTAAGGCTCCAACGCTTGCCGGCGATCAAAAAATCAGAGATCTAGCCAGCGCAGGGCAGAAATGTGATGATAATTGTCATTGTTGCCAGTCGTCCGCCCGGGAAGTTAGATATCATGAATGATCTAGAAACGTGAAGCGCTTACTTAATAATAAGGAGCAGGTCCAAACTAGAACGCGACGGGTGTTGTTCATTGCCGGGCCCGGCACCGAGATCCTGGATCTGGTCGGACCGCTTCAAGTCTTTGTTCGTGCCGCAGAAATGTTCAGCAGGCAAAATCCCGGGTCTCCTCCGATTTATTCCGTCGAAGTCATAACCACCTCTCGCCAGACCTCAGTAGTGACCAACTGTGGATTGCGAATCGCAGCGCATAACACGTTTCGACGAGTGCGCGGGGAGATCGATACTCTGCTCATAGCCGGTGGCAGTGCCATTGAGAACGATGAGATAGGCATTGAGGCAGTGCGATGGATCAAAAAGATGGCTGGACGAGTTCGCCGAATCGGCTCGGTCTGTACCGGCGCAATGCTCCTTGCTCGCGCCGGCTTGCTCGACGGCCGCCAGGCGACAACTCATTGGAACTGGTGCGCGCTTCTCGCTGGAAAGTGCCCGCGGGCCGACATTGACCCCGACCCAATATTTATTCGTGACGAGAATGTGTATACGTCTGCCGGGGTCACAGCAGGAATGGACCTGGCATTGGCTCTCGTGGAAGAGGACCATGGCTCGCGACTGGCGTTGCAGGTAGCCCGCAACCTCGTGCTTTATTTGCGCCGGCCAGGAGGGCAGTCGCAATTTAGCGCGGCTCTTTCCCTGCAACTGACCGACCGAAAACCGTTGCGTGAACTGGAGTCATGGGTGCTCGATAATTTAAACAAACCGCTGAATGTGCCGGTGCTGGCAGAGCGGGTAGCGATGAGTCCTCGTAATTTTGCCCGAGTTTTCACCAAAGAAATGAAGACGACGCCCGCAAAGTTTGTGGAACGCCTGCGAGTTGAAGCAGCTCGCCGGCGACTGGAAGAAAGCCGAAACAGCCTGGAAACAATTGCTGGAGAGTGCGGCTTTGGGAATGTCAATTCGATGCGCAACGTTTTCCAGCGGGCACTGAGAATTGCACCTGGACAATATCGTCGCCACTTTCGAAGTATGCGTCACGTGCAACAGCGACGAAAGGCTAAGGCTAGCAGCAATAAGTAACCAGTAACAAGCAAAAAGCGGTGGCGGCAGCTGCTTGGAAAAGTGGAAGTCACTGGTCGGGATTGTTAGGATCAACCCTGGAAAACTCCGCCCAAAAGGGAAGATGGTCTGCTTCTCTCGCGTGAGGGATTGGTGCTTCTGCCCCGATCTCGCCCTCCAACTTGGAACCTCGTAGTTGTAAGCGTAAAGAGAGTCCAACGGACTTGGCTGCTCTGGTGGCGGGCAGCCCGAGGTCGCCGCGTGTTTTACCCTGCATCATTCCTTCGACCAGCCCCAGGTCCGAGATCGGTTCCGGCTTTTGCCCTTGAATACAAAGAGTGGATTCCCCTTCCGAGATAGACAGAGTGAGTGGAACTACTTTGTCGCCATCATGCAGTCTGTCCCGCCAATTGTCGCGATAAGTCTCCGGCAACCGTTCGGGAGGTGGTGGAGACAGCGACTTCCAGCTCCACTCGGGGACCAACGTCCGAATGGTTCCATCTCGAATTCGCTCCACCAATTTCTGGTCGTCATCCTGGTTTGTGAGGACGACGCAGGACATGTCACGTGAAGGCAGTAGCATCATCACGGTAACGACGCCAGCTTGGTTGCCATTATGATAAAGCACCGTTGTTCCATCGAAGGCGTGACCGATCATCCAACCAACGCCATAGGAACGGTCGGCTAAGAGTCGAATCACTGGGTGGTGAAGCTCGTCGATTTGTTGGGCGGTTAGGATAGGTTGCTGGTCGGCCAGATGGTCCTTTAAATGAAACATGGCAAAGCGCGCCACGTCATGCGCGCTGGCATATAACTCGCCGGTGCCGGGTGTGGAAGTAACGTAAAAAGGAAAGGCGTTCCCTAAGTCGTCATAGCGCTGGGCCATTTCATCTCGTCGAGACAAATCCGTATCGAAGAAGCTATGACTTAGGCCCAAGGGCTCCAAAACCTTGCGGTGCAAGAATTCTCCGAAATCGAGACCGCTCTTCCGTGAGACAATGTGGGCAACGATGCCCATGCCGACGTTCGAATAGTGATACCGCTCGTTAGGCGGCGACACTAACACGCCATACTCCCGGATCACGTCATCCATCGACGGTTGCTTTCGTGGACCGCCGACGGGAAAAAGTTGGAATATCCCGGGAAGCCCGGATGAATGACTAGCCACCGCACGAACGGTCACGTCGTTTGGATTACCAACACCAGCCCTGATCTTGGCTGCGCCAAGGTAATCGTTGGCGCGCGCGTCGAGCGATACCTTCTTTGCCGCCACCAGAACCATCAGGGCCGTCGTCGTAAACGGTTTCGTGACTGACGCCAGGGAGAAAGGTGTATCCGGTGTCGCGCGTAGCGCGCGTTCCTTATCGGTCCAGCCAAAGCCTTCTTGCCAGATGATCTTTCCGTTTTGGGTCAGAGCTACCGCCACACCGGTCGCGCGGCCGACTGCAATCTCGCGTGCGATATCCTGCCGGATCGCGCTGTATGAATCTGCGCCGTGCGCCTCTTGGACAAAGCAGAGAGCGCCAGAAGTAGCGGCGAGAAGTCTGATCGCTCGGGCCATCAGACGATGGACAGCGGCATTATGGCAGAGAGAAGAATTCTCTTCATCGGGTTGGGTCCTTATAGCTTGGACGAAACGAATCTGGAAGCCAGGAAAACAGGAAATACTTGGTTGGGTTTCCGGATTGGTCGTATTCGGCAACTGCCGCGGCGCTTCAGCCGGCATCGTCTCAAGATTTCGCTAGCGCTCCCGACGTTTTGGCTGAGGATTCTCTCATGACCAAGCGCGCGCTTTCTGCCGTTGCGGGATTTCTTGGTCTTTCCCTTCCCTTGTCCGCGCAACAGACAGATCGCCCGGATTTCTTCAGTGCGCTGAATAACTCCTTGCTTCGTTTTCCGTCGCTGGCGCTCTCAGATGGACAGCGTTTCTCTTTCTTGAGCGCATTCACCTGGATGGAACCGACGCCGCCTGATTTTCTTCCGGCGTTAAAAGCGACGGCACCACCGAAAGCCAACGCCTCCGCAATGCCCGGCAAGGATTCATCCAAAGAGGTCAAAGAGGTTGTGGATATGCAGCGCTCCAATCTTTTTGATTATGCCAGCGGGGAAGTGGGCTTTTTGTATGGGCGATCCACGGGCAAATACGGTGTCGAGGTGGAACAGGGATATATTTTCGGCGAGGTGGGAAACGACAAATTTCATATTAGTGCCGGAGCCTCTTACGAGAATTCGAGCGGACACTTTCCGCGCTTCGGCCATTAGCTCTACTGCGTCGCGACTCTAAGCAACGCAGAACACGTGCCAGCGGAAGCCCTGGGCAGTAGCGCAGCTAGGTAGCTAGCGTGCAACTAATTCTTATTTCCTGCTTTCTTGATTTCCTGACTAATCAAATTAATGAAAACAGTCGAATTACCAGATGGCCCCGCTGAGCGAGGTGTGCCGGCGCTGGGTCAAGGCACATGGAACATGGGCGAGACCAAACGTGCACACTCAGATGAGGTTGCCGCGTTGCGCCTGGGAATCGATCTCGGAATGACTTTGATCGATACCGCGGAAATGTACGGCGAAGGCGGTGCAGAAAAAGTGGTAGCCGACGCGATCGATGGCCAACGCGAGCGCGTTTTCGTTGTCACAAAGGTTTATCCGCATAACGCGTCACGCACGAAATTGCCAAAAGCATGCGAGCGCAGTCTCAAACGTCTTCGCATCGATGCGATCGATCTTTATCTATTGCACTGGCGTGGCAGCGTGCCGCTCGCAGAAACCGTGGAAGCATTCGAGAAGCTTCGAGTGGCCGGAAAGATTCGGCACTGGGGCGTTTCCAATTTTGATGTCGATGATATGGAAGACCTCTGGTCGGTCGAAGAGGGCGCAAACTGTGCCGCGAATCAGGTCCTGTACAATCTGGAAAATCGCGAGATTGAATCCGGTCTTCTTCCACTCTATCAACAATCAACTCTCAACTATCAACTAGTCGTCATGGCTTATTCTCCCGTCGGCCACGGCCGAGGTTTGCTTGAGAATGCGACGCTCAAGAAAATTGCCAAACGTCGCGACGCCACTCCTGCGCAAATCGCGCTGGGGTGGGTGCTGCGTCAACCCGGCGTAATCGCTATTCCAAAGGCAAGCAGCGAAAAGCACGTCCGCGATAACGCGCGGTCAATCGACATCGAGCTGACGAAAGTAGACCTGGCTGACCTTGACCGTGCTTTTCCGCCGCCGAAATCAAATCAACCGCTGCCAATGCTCTGACGTGATCCGTTGTGTGACGATCGACGCTTTAGAGCGCTGATTCAAAGAGTCTTTGCCGAAGCACGGTAAAATCGCTTTCCCTAGTTAAATCCCTCACGATGAGGCCGGTCCTGCGTTGGACATTTGCTACCGACGCCTGCTTGATCCCTCGTCAGATTTCCAACATCGTGGTAGAAGGAATCTCATGCCGTCCGAATTCGGGCCAGATGTGAAGTTCGAAATCGGGCACGTTCTTTTCATCGACATCGTGGGTTATACCAAGCTGCTCATTCACGAACAGACCGAGCACTTGCGAAAATTACGGGAAATCGTGCGCGGCACCGAGCAATTCCGCGTCGCCGAAGCGGAAGGCAAATTGCTGCGCTTACCGACCGGCGACGGCGGCGCGCTCGTTTTTCACGAAAGCCCGGAAGCACCGGTCGCCTGCGCGCTTGAAATCAGCAAGGCGTTGAAAAATCATCCCGAGCTTCGAGTGCGAATGGGGATCCACAGCGGACCTGTCAAAGAAGTCACCGATTTAAACGAACAAGCGAACATTGCCGGCGCCGGAATCAACATCGCGCAACGGGTGATGGATTGCGGAGACGCGGGTCACATCTTGTTGTCCAAACGCGTTGCCGAGGACCTGGAGGAATACGCGCGGTGGCGGCAGCTCTTACATGACTTAGGCACGTGCGAAGTAAAACACGGCGCAACGCTTTCCCTCGTTAACCTCTACTCGGATCAAATTGGCAATCCGGAGACGCCGAAAAAATTTAAAGAAGATGAAGAGCGCGAGAAAAAGATCGAGGCGAGCGCGACGACTTTGCGCAAATCGATCGCAGTCCTGCCGTTTGAAAATCTGAGTGAAGACAAGGCGAACGCTTATTTTGCCGACGGCATTCAAGAGGAAATCCTGACCAGACTCTCGCGGATCGGCGACCTTAAAGTCATCTCGCGGACTTCGACGCAACGATTCAAAAGTTCAACCGAGGACATCTCCCAGATCGCAAAGCAACTCGGCGTCGCCAATATCCTGGAAGGCGCGGTTCAGAAAGCGGCCGACCATGTTCGCGTCAATGTTCGACTTATCGACGCCGAGAACGATTCGCATCTTTGGGCGGAGCGATACGATCGCGAGTTGATCGATATTTTTGCCGTCGAAAGCGATATCGCCGCGAAGATCGCCGAGGCGTTGCAGGCCCGACTGAGCCGCGCGGAACGGCGGGCCATTTCGGCGCGACCGACAACCAACACCGAGGCGCACGAACTCTATTTAAAGGGGCGTCATCTCTGGCGGAATTTTTTCGCGCCTGGTTACGAAAAAGTTCGCGATTATTTTCAACAAGCAATCGAACTCGATCCATCTTACGCGCCAGCCTACGCGGGTCTCAGTCTTTACTATTGCTTTGGGGCGTGCAACGGCATCCTGCCGCCAGACATTTGGCCTCAGGCGGAAACTACGGTCAACAAAGCGCTGGAGTTGGATGACACGCTAGGTGACGCAATCAACTCGTACGCAGGGGTCGAGGTTTATTATAAGAGAAACTGGCCCGCGGCCGAACGCGCATTTCATCGCGGCGCGGAATTAAATCCGAGCTTTGCCGACATCCGGCACCACTACGGGCTCTGCCTTGTCTTATTTGGACGCGGAGATGAAGCGCTCCGGCAAGTTGAGCGCGCCAACCAGCTCGACCCATTCTTTCCCGGCTTGCAGCTGCATACGGGAAGAATTTATTTTTTCCTGCGCGATTACGATCGCGCCCGAAGCCAGTTCGCCAAAACGCTGGACCTGTATCCTGGCTACGCCGCCGCGCACGAATATTTCGCTGATGCTTGCCAAATGAGCGGAATGCCGGCTGAGGCGATCATTCAATGGCGCGCGGCGTTGGCCTTGAGCGGTGAGCCCGAACAGGCGCGACTTCTCGAGGAAACGTTCGCCGCATCGGGATTGGACGCCGCAATGCGCGCATTGGCGCGAAAGCAATTGGAACAGTTACAGGAGAAAAACGCGCGAGGTGAGCATGTTCCCGCTTATCACTACATGATGGCGTATATGCGACTCGGCGATACCGAACAGGCTTTTTCCTGGATGGCAAAAACGGTGGAGGAACCTAGTTGGTTCGCGCTGCAACTTAGAGTCAATCCGCTCCTCGACGGATTGCGCGGTGATCCGCGCTTTGAAGAGCTGGTTCAGAAAGTCTTTGCCGAAACGCGATAGAATGAGATCGCCCGCCGGCCAGCCGGTAATTTCCGGTGCGCGAAGCCAACATCACCTGCAGCAAGAATCCCAGCGCAGACTAGTCGTCATCATGATCACCGTGACCATGGCCATGACCATTCCCCTGCTCATCCTCATCAGCGTATTCATAACCATCGTCGTCGTGATGATGCTTTTTCCACTTCGCTTTCCACTTTCCGTGTTTGAATTTTTTGTCCGCCCGCACCCAGCTTCCAGACGGCCAGGGTGTTGACTCCAAATACGCAACGTTCTCGGCAGGCAATCCGAGCGCGTCGAGCGTCCTCATGTCGAGCTGACCGGTCGGCGAAATTCCCAAGCGCGATTGGAACACGCGCACCGCGAACGCTGTCCTGGGCCCGTACCTGCCGTCGATCCAGCCTTGATAATATCCGCGAATCACCAGCTGACGCTGCACTTCTGCGACGATGCGCACGTTTATCCAAGCCGGCGCCCATTCATACGGCGTACCAACGAAACCCTGGTTCGTCTCGACCCGCCGATCCGACTCGCCAAATGAACGCGACGACAAAACCGGTCCAACCCGCGAGCTATAATCAGGGCGGGAAGGGGTTGGCTGAGTGACGGGAGAAGTAGGAGTGACCTGACGCGATGAGGCTGAATTCGACGGCACGTTAAGCGAGCGAAGTGTCTCCGGATTGATCTCGCCAGTGACTTGCAACCCGTTGCGAATTTGGTAACGCCGAATCGCGGCCGTAGTTTCGGCGCTCTTTTCACCAGTAGCGTTGCCGTAGTAAAAGCCTTGGTCTGCGAGGGCTTGCTGCACCGATTGGGTCGTCTGATCGGCGCGCACCGAGCATACAACGCAGAAAGCGACGGCAAGGTGCGCAGCTGTTCGTTTCATGGCTGGAGATTTTACGCAGCGGCTCGCTACTAGGGATTCGCGCGCGCCAGAGCCAGCGCGTGCGTCCTGTCAGATCCATCAACCGCCGGTTTTCGCTTGCCCTACGTAACGCTTAACCACTGCCGCATCGGCGCCGATAAGATGGCTCCGCGATGATAAACGTTAACCTGCGGAATTGAGTCATTCAGTTGTCGTGCCGGAAAGAGTGGCTCTAAACAAGCTTGACACAAAAATCCGATAAAGCGTAAAACGAGGCCGCTATTCGCTGAAAGGAGAGTGCTCATGAGCGCTTTTTTCAGAGGTTTAATCTTTATAGCCTGGGTCGGCGCTATAAATCTGGTGTCGAGTATTGGCACACCGGCCAATGCCGACGTGGTGACCGACTGGAACACCGCCGCCCTCAACGCCATTCGTGGCGGCAGCACAGCACCACCTATCGCCTCCCGACGTCTTGCCATTCTTCACGTCTCAATCTACGACGCGGTTAACGGCATTGCCCGCACCAACGAACCTTACCTGGTGCAAAGCTCAGCGCCGAGCAGCGCGTCACGCGAAGCCGCTGCCAGCGCCGCAGCGCACCAGGCGCTCGTCAATTTGTTCCCGGCTGCTGCGTCCAGCTTCGATGCGCTTCACGCTGCGATTCTCGCTGCAATCCCCAACGGGCCGCAAAAGACCGCCGGCATCGTGTGGGGTGAATTCGTGGCAAACCAAATTCTCGCCGCGCGCGCCAATGATGGCTCCGATGCCTTAGTCCCGCCACCTGACCCTTCAGTCCATATTTGCTGCCGCAATGGGGATTCGTCGTGCCGTTTGGAATGAGCAGCAGTTCCCAGTTCCGGCCGCCGGGCCCACCCTCCCTCGATAGCGACCAGTACGCGGCGGATTACAACGAGGTCAAGGAGCTCGGCGCGGCTCTCGGCTCGACGCGCACAGCAGATCAGACCCAGATCGCCTTGTTTTGGGCCGATGGCGCCGGCACCGAGACGCCTCCAGGCCACTGGAACAGTATTGCGCAGATTATCGCCGCCGGGCAAGGCAACACGCTCGAGGAAAACGCAAGGCTATTTGCCTTATTGAACATCGCCATGGCCGATGCTGCCATTTGCACCTGGGATGCCAAGTACACCTTCCATTTCTGGCGTCCGGTGACCGCGATTGCCTTCGCTGAACCAACCCTGATGTGGGCGTCGTTCATTGTGACGCCGCCGTTTCCCGATTACGTCTCCGGCCACAGCACATTCAGC
>QHON01000216.1 GCA_003218815.1 Verrucomicrobiota bacterium | reverse complement strand
ATTCACACGAAGAACGGCGCCGTCTTTCAGCAGGGCGAATCCTCGGTGTATGGCGGAAGTTTCGATACCATCATGCCAAGTTTCGAATACGGCGGCGTCGCCGGGAAACTCAACTATTATGTCACAGCGAATTACCTGCACGACGGCATCGGCATCGAGAATCCGACTCGAAGCAGTGACCCGATCCATGACGATACCGACCAGTACAAACTGTTCGGCTATTCGTCCTACATCTTTGACCAAACGAGCCGATTGGTGCTGCTCATCAGCGGGAACCATAGCGACTTCCAGATTCCGAATAATCCGGGTCAGACACCTGCATTTACGGTTAATGGGAGGTCGACATTCGATTCCGCCAAGCTCGACGAGAACCAATCGGAAGATTCTGCCTACGAGATTCTGACCTATCAGAAGAAGGTGGATGACTTCAACTTCCAGGCTTCCGTTATTAACCGCTACAGCTCAATTCTGTTCCGGCCTGATAACGTTGGCGATCTCATCTTCAACGGCGTCGCGTCGCGTGTTGACCGGGCCATTCTCTCAAACGGTGTGGAGCTCGACGCCAGTTACAAACTGAACGACCAACACACGATTCGCGGTGGGTTTCTTTTCACCGAACAATATGCCAATGTCGGCACTGCGACGCTTGTTTTCCCTGTCGATGCCGCGGGCAATCAAACCAGCGACGTGCCGTTGCGCATCGTTGATAACAACGACAAGTACGGTTACCTCTACGGTTTCTATTTGCAGGACGAATGGAAACCGTTCGAGCAGCTCACGATTAATTTTGGTGGCCGGCTCGACTTTGAGAATGCGTTCGTGGACGAAAACCAGCTTAGTCCGCGCATCAACATCGTTTACACGCCATGGGTAGGCACTGCGCTGCATGCCGGCTATGCGCGCTACTTTACCCCGCCGCCCTTAGAGGCTGTTCCCGAGAGTACCATCGCCAAGTTCACCGGCACGACTAACGAATCCGCCATTACTAAAGATTCCCCCGTGACATCGGAGCGCGCGCATTACTTCGATGCGGGCGTTACGCAAAAGATCATGGAAGGATTCAATGTAGGGCTGGACGGTTTTTACAAAAGCTCACATTCGACGCTCGACGAAGGCCAGTTCGGCCAGGCGCTTATTCTCTCCTCCTTCAACTATAACCGCGGCGAAATCTACGGTGGCGAATTCACTTCCAGCTACGATAAGGGTCCGTTCTCCGCCTATTTGAACGCGGCTTACGAATGGGCGCGCGGTACGAACATCAGCTCGGCACAATTTTTATTCGATCCGGATGAGTTCGCCTATATCAAAAAGAACTGGGTCTTCCTCGACCACGACCAGCGCTTTACCGGTTCCGCTGGGATCTCCTATACGTGGAACGATTGGAAAGCAGCCATCGACGGACTATACGGCAATGGATTGCGGCGCGGTTTCGCCAACACGAAAAAGAATCATCCCTACGAAACGTTCAACGTTAGTTTGCAGCGCCGGATTAAGATCACGGAGAAGACTGCCGTCAAAGTCCGTTTCGATGTCGTCAACATTCTCGACACGATCTACGAGCTGCGCGACGGGAGCGGGATCGGTGTCGGCGCGCCGCAATTCGGTCAGCGTCGCGGTTTTTACGGCACGGTTGCGTTCGATTTTTGAGGTCTTCGAACCAATCCGAGTCGGTATAGGGGAAACCCAGTCGTCCGGGGGCAGTGCTGCACGGCAGCGCCCACAGCGGCGTTCCATAGAAAGTCCTTGCGAAACAAACCGCTCGAAAGCAAAATCGCGCCCGATGCCGTGCTGCGCGCTTCGCATTCGATCGGGTTGGTTTGGCGACGCCACTCTCCTTGTTCTCGCCGCGGCGTTTGTGCTAATGCTGGGCCTTTCAGTCGCTCCGAATTTACACGAACGACTTCATCCCACCGCGGCATCGCTCCATGAATGCGCGGTTACGCTGATCGCTTCCGGCAGTTGTCATCACACCGTCGCTGCGCCCCTGGTGATTGCGCCGGCGACTGCCGTACAATTTTCACAGGTTCTGGCGCTCGATTCGATCTGGGTTGCTGTGCCGTTTCTTGGCGCGCGCATTTTCGAGCACGCGCCGCCAGCGCACTCCTGAACCGTTGATTCTTTCCGCCTCAGGCGGATAGCGGCGCTTAGCGCGTTCCTTGCACCGCTAAAATCATCGCGCGCCGAACGCAGAAAGTTCGTGGGCAATAATCTGCCCGTTCTTAACCAGGAGTTTTGATGAAAAGAATTATTTTAGTAACGCTGGCGATTCTGCCGGTAGCGGCCGTCTCCGCGCAGGAAGCGACGCCCGTTCTCACTTCATCGCCAGCGCCGACAGTTTCAAATGCAACGCCGGCTAGAGCGGCCGATGTCGAAGCGCTGCGCCAGCAAGTGCAATCCCTCACCGAGACGGTGAAAGCGTTGCAACAGCAAGTGAAAGACCAGCAGGCCGCGTTGGAAAAGGCAAACCTCACCGGTGAGTCGGGGCTTCCGCAAAATCCAGAGCCTTCTCCCATTGCCGCCGCTGAAAATTCGCCCGCGCCCGGCGCGAGCGCACCGCCACGTTTTCCAACCGAAGACACATCAGTTGTTTCATCGACGACTGCGCCTCCTGTAAGCGGCACCCCTGCGCCCGGAGGTTTTCCGACCACCGATACCTCAGTCGTGACATCGGCGGCACCGGAAACGATCTCAAGCACGGGTGCCGGCGCATCGTTAACGCAGCCAATCACTATCGGTGGCGGCAGAAATTACATGAACATTTCCTTCGACGGCCTGTTCGCACTAGCCTATTCCAGCGCGCGCGACCTCGATCACATCGAAGTGGGTGATCATGATCCGCAGCAGCGCGGCTTCAACGCCCGCAACACCGAGCTGGCGTTTGACGGTGCGGTTGATCCGTACTTCGAAGGTTTCGCCAACATCGTTTTCAAGCTGGACAACGACAACGAAACCGATGTCGAAGTCGAAGAAGCGTTCATGCAAACAACGAGCCTGCCGTTCAACCTGCAACTGAAAGCCGGGCAGTTCTTCGCCGCCTTTGGCCGGCTGAACCCGACACATCCACACACTTGGGACTTCGCGGACACGCCTCTCGTGAACGGCTTATTTCTCGGGCCTGACGGGTTGCGCGGTGTTGGCGCGCAAACTTCCTGGACGCTGCCTCTGCCGTGGTATTCGCAATTGATCTTTGCGTCGCAAAATGGGCGCGGCAGCACGGGATTTTCGTTTCGGAATCCTGGTGACGACGGAATGTTTTTCGACCGCATAACGACCGATCGTGAGGCGCGCGGCTTGCAGGATTTCGTCTGGATCCCTCGCTGGGAAAATTCTATCGATCTTAGTCCAACTCAGGTGGTGTTGGCTGGCGTTTCGGGCGCGTTTGGCTCCAACGAGACCGGCGCAAATTCGCGAACCCAGATTTACGGTGCTGATTTCCTTTACAAGTGGAAAAGCTCCCATGCTGAAGGGGGTTTTCCGTTTGTGAAATGGCAGACGGAATTCATGTATCGCCGGTTCCAAGCCGGCCAGGGCGCGGATGAATCGTTTCCTGTCGCGGAAACGTTTCACGATTGGGGACTGCGACTATGTCGACATGCAGGACTCCAAGTTTACCGACGACTTAGATCGGCAATCACGTTGGCGGCTCAGCGCGAATCTCACCTGGTATCCGACTGAGTTTTCAAAAATCCGATTGCAGTACAATCAGGATTTTCTGGAGGAGAACTTTTTCCTCTCCGGACGGCAAGTCGAGTCGGTCTTTCTCCAGTGGGAATTCATCCTCGGCGCACACGGCGCCCACAAATTTTAACTCATGAAAAAGATCACGTTAATCCTATCCACAATCCTGGCGTGCGCTTTGTCGGCGCAGGCAAAACTGAACGTCGTTGCAACGTTGCCAGATTTCGGCTCGCTGGCGCGCGAGATCGGCGGAGACAAGATCAACCTCGTCGTTTTGGCCAAAGCAACGGAAGATCCGCACTTCGTGGATGCGCGTCCGAGTTTCGTAGTCTCGTTGCGCAACGCCGATGTCTTAATCGATGGTGGCGCGGAGCTTGAGCTTGGATGGCTGCCACCGCTTTTACAAAACGCACGCAATCCGAAGATTGAGATCGGCAAACCGGGACGCGTGCAAGCGTCACAGGGAATTCGCCTCATGAATGTGCCAACAAACGTAACGCGTGCCGCGGGCGACGTACACGCGCTTGGCAATCCGCATTTCATGAGCGATCCGATCATTGCAAAAGCAGTCGCTCAACACATCGCGCAATCATTTTCCGGCGTCGATGCGGCGAATGCGGGTTTTTACGAGGCGAACTACAAAAAGTTCGAGGCCACCATCAACGCGAAGTTGCAGGAATGGGGCGCGGCCATGTCGCCATTCAAAGGCCAGCAGGTCGTGGCTTATCATGACTCGTGGCCGTATTTCGCACACCGTTTCGGAGTTAACATCGACATCTTCCTCGAGCCGAAGCCGGGCATCCCGCCTTCGCCATCGCATCTTACGGAAGTGATCGCGCAGATGAAGGCGCAACACATCAAAGCGATCATTGTCGAGCCTTTTCACGATCGCAGGATCGCGGAAAAAGTTGCGAGCGCGACCGGTAGCAAAGTTGTCGACTTTTCGCAATTCCCGGGTGGCCTCACGGGAACGGACA
>QHON01000175.1 GCA_003218815.1 Verrucomicrobiota bacterium | reverse complement strand
TGTCATCAAGTTTTGATGGGTCCTTTGGATCGGGAATCGCGGGGTCATTGATCAACATCAAAATCGTTTTGCCCCGCACATCGGCATCCTTGTAATCGTCCCACCCGTACTCCGGCGCGATGATGCCATAGCCGACAAAGACCACGTCCGAGTTGTTGACCTTGATCTCTGATTGAAGACGTGCTGATGAAGCAACGAAATCGTCGGGATATTTCAGCTCGGTCGTTTTATCACCGACCGTGAACGACATTGTCGGTTCGCTCTTGATCCCGGCTAGGGGGACTTCCTGCACATAACTTCCGTCGGGATTTCCAGGCTTTAGACCGATCTGTTTGAACTGATCACTGATATACTTGACCGAGAGCTCTTCGCCCTTTGTTCCCGGCGCACGACCTTCGAATTCATCGGATGCGAGAATCTTAATATGCGCCAGCAACCCGTCAGGCGTGATCGCCTCCAGCGCCGGCTGCAGACGTAATGCCAATTCATCTGCTGCCAGGAGCGATGTCGCAGCAGCGCAAAGGATTACGACAAACCAGCGCGCGATTTTCACGTCTTTTCTGTAGCGGCGCTCTGTGAGAATCGCAAATTAATGACGAAGCAAGAATGACGAAAGAGATCGTCCCGACGTTACGTTTTTGGCTTTGTCATTCCAGCCACACATACTTGTAAGGGTGATGATCAAGAATCGTCGGATACCAGCCTTTCACGCTTGGGCGAATCAAAAAAGCGTGTGTGTAAAAATAAACCGGCAAGATCGGCGCGTCCTCCAGCAGAATTGCCTCCGCCTTCTGAAATGCGGCATAACGCACCGCCTGGTCACCGGTCTGGCTGGCCTCGCCAATAAGTCGATGGTAATCAGTATTTGACCAGCCAGTTTGATTGTTCGCCCCGTTCGTTACCCAGAGATCGAGAAATGAGTTCGGATCAACGTAGTCACCGATCCAGGTCGATCGGATAACTTGATAGTTCATCTGACGGCGCGAATCGAAATAAACCTTTTCTTCTTGATTCACGAGTGTGGCGGCCACGTTCAAATTCTGGCGCCACATTTGCTGGACGGCTTCTGCGATCAGTTTGTGGTTCTCGGAGGTGTTGAAGAGAATCTCGATCGGTGGCAGGCCACGGCCATTCGGATAACCCGCCTGCACAAGTGTTCTGCGCGCAAGATCGACATCGTACGGAATTGATGATTCGCAGGTATAGCCAGCCGTATTCGGCGGCGTGAAACACGAAGCGGGCAACTGCGCCCCGCGCGTAACCCTATCGACAATGCTTTGGCGATCGATCGCCATAGCAAGGGCCCGACGAACGAGGCGGTTATTGAGCGGGGGCCGGGTCACGTTCACACGATAAAAATAAGTGCCAAGATATGGATCGATGCGCAGGAACTCAGGATGTTCGCGGCGGTAACGATCGATTCGATTGATCGGCATGGAATCGGTGACGTGTAATTGCCCGGAGCGAAACGCGCGTTCTTCAATGTCATTGCTGTCGATCGTGTGAAAAACAATTTCGTTTAGTCGGACGTTCTGCGCGTCCCAATAAGTCGCACTCCTTTTAACGCGCACACGATCATTCAGTCGCCATTCTTGGAGTGTGAACGGCCCGTTGCCAACGTAGCGTCCCGGTTTGGTCCAGCGACTGCCGCGTTCCAAAACCGGACCGTACTTTTGGATTGTGGAAATGGGCACGGGAAACCAGGAGTAATGATTAAGGAGAGAGAGAAAGTAAGGCGTTGGATTAGTAAGTGTGATCTGCAGCGTCCAATTATCGAGAACGCGAAAACCGACTTGGTCGAAGTTATCGATCTTGCCTTTGTTGAATGCCTCCGCGTTCGCGACTGGATAAAGCATGTAAGCAACTGGCGAAGCGAGCGGCGGCGAGAGAATGCGGCGATACGAATCGACGAAGTTTTGCGCAACGACCGGCTCGCCATTGGACCACTTTGCGTTATGCCTCAGATGAAACATGTAAACCTTTTCGTCCGCCGAAACTTCCCAACTCTCCGCCACGCCGGGAATGGGATGCAGATCATGGGGATCCTCGGCAACGAGGCCCTCCAGCAGCGCGGAAATGATATTGAGCGAACTGACGCTGTTTACGATCTGTGGATCGAGGTCCTGCACTTCCTGGCCGTTGCCCTTGTGCAGAATCTGGAGCCGGTTGCCTATTTCGACATCAGTTTCAGCGCGATGGCATGAAGTAAGAAAAACAACGACGTTTACTGCAAGGGCGCAGCAAACAGCACGCGAAGCGCGTGCGCTTCCCGACATCATCTCCCTTCCTGTGACGGCCCGGCGGGCGCTTTCTTTTTCTCTTGCGGTCCGATGCCGATCTTTTTCAGGAACGGTTGGATCGATTGTTTCCGGCCAAGGAATTTCTCGATAGAGGTGTTGACGTCGCGGGAATCCCCAGGTTCGTAAATTTCGCGACGCAGCCGCAACCCGGCTTGCTTATCGAGGTAACCATCCTTCGCTTTCTCAAAGACGGTGGCCATGTCGGCGGCTATCGCGTCGGCCCAGGCATATCCGTAATACCCGGCATCGTAGCCATTCAAGTGACCAAAGTAGGAAACGAACGTCGTGCTAGGATCAATTGGCAGGAAAACTTTTTCCAGAATCGGATTCGAAATCGCCACGCAGTCGTAGGTGTCATTTTCCGGGTGCTGATTGTGCAGCGCGAGATCGAGTGATGCGAAGGCAAACTGGCGTCGATAGAAAGCGCCGGCGTTAGCCAGTTTGGCATCATTCATTTTTTTAATGGTCTCCGCCGGAATCTTTTTCGACGGATCACGGTAATCCGCGGCAAAAGTGTCGAGCACCTTTTTATCCCAAACCCAGTTTTGCAGCATCTGCGACGGCGCCTCGACGAAATCGCCCGGGACGTGAGTTCCGGCAAAGCGGCCATACTTCGCGCTGGTGACGATCGAATGCAGGGCGTGACCAAATTCGTGGAACAACGTTTCCACGTCGCTGTGTGTCATCAGGGACGGCTTGTCCGCCGTTGCGGGCGGAAAGTTGCACAGCAATGCAACCGTTGGCCGCTGGTATTTTCCATCCGGTAACAGTTTGCCGCTGATAATGTCGAATTGGGCGAAGTGGTTGAATTTTCCTTCGCGGGGAAACATGTCGAGATAAAACATGCCAAGCGGCTCGCCCGTGGCGGAATCGGTCACGAGATAAAGCTGAAGATCATCAATCCATTTGTAGGGCGCGGTGATCTTTTCGAACTTCAGGCCGAAAATGCTCTGGTAGATATCGAACATGCCGTCGAGCACCTTTTGGAACGGGAAATACGCGCGCAGGGCTTCCTTATCGACGGCGTATTCCTGTTTGTTCCGTTGGTTGCTGTAGTAGCGCCAGTCCCACACTTCGATCTTCGCGGAGGGATCGTTGGTGTCAGCTGCCTTCATTTTTTGCAATTCCGCCACCTCGCTCGCGAACTTCGGTTGAATTCCACTGGTTAAATCGTTGATATATTTTTCCGCATTCGCGCCAGTCTTGGCCATTTTGATTTCGGTTTGGAAGTCGTCCCACGATTTATACCCGAGCCGCAGTGCGATCTTGTTACGGAGCACCAACATCTGGTTAAGAACGGGAACGTTTGTGTCTTTCGCGAGCGTTTCACGAATGACGTAAAGCTGCTTCCGTGTGGCCTCGCTCTTCGCGTTTTCTTCCACGGTGTTGAATTGCCAGGTCACGTTTGCCATCACGGTATAGGCGTCGTCTCCAGTCTTGATACCGGGCGAGGCGAAGAAGCTGTCCGGCAGACCATCCAGATCGGCCTTTGTGAAAATGACCGGAGCGGCTGCGTTAACGATATTCGTGTCGAAATCGGTTCCCAGTTTGGACAGCTCCTTGCGGAGCTGCTCGACTTCTTTGCGCTGATCTGGAGGCAAGTCCAAACCGGCGCGCCGATAATCGCGCAACGTTTCGTTCAACAGCTTTTCGTCTTCCCCGGAGAACTTTGGATGCGTGTCTGCGAAAGCTTTGATCGCCTTGTAAACATCCTCGCGGTAATCAATACCCACCGCCCATTCCTGGAATGCCTTTACTGCTTCTTCGGCAGCTGCGCGCATGGCAGGACTCGTGTTTGTTTCTTTAATGATCGTTGCTTTGTTCGCCGCAAGTCCGGCTTGGTAGGTCAGATCGTCGAGCGCAACGACTGTGCTCTTAAACGTCACTTTGGCTGGATCTTGCGCGCCGATTTGATCCAATGCTGTGTTCGCTTTGGCGATCGCATCTTTCATGGAAGCTTCGACCGCTTCCGGCGTCTGTTCCCATTCTGGAATTGTTAAGACGGCATTTGCTTTCGCGGCAGCGGCCCGAAAGTCGTCGACCGATTTTGTTTCGGCAGCGGAAAGATCAAGAGCCACAGCAAGAGCGAGCGCAAAAGCAGGAGATAAGATCGACAAACACAAGTTTTTCATGCGGAAAGGTTTGATTGAATGAAGACAGCGAACATTGTGTAGAAGATTTGTCCGGTAAAGCGAAAACGCAGACAATCCGCCGATGATTGAAAAGTTCTTCCTCGCCTTTATTCCTGTCTTTGTTGCAATCGATCCGATTGGGCTCGTGGCGATCTTCATGGGCCTCGGCACAAGCGCTTCGCGCGAACGCCGGAAACGACAGGCCCTTCTCGGAATCTTCACCGCCCTTTGCATCGCGGTCGGCTTTATTTTTCTCGGAAAAATTATCTTCGCGGCGCTCGGGATTACAGTGGCGGACTTTCAAGTCGCCGGTGGACTGATTTTGCTCGGCTTAGCCGGACGCGAATTGCTCAGCCTTGGCCCGCACGATCGCGGCGGCAGCGATGAATTCGGCGTGGTTCCACTCGGCATGCCGCTTATTGCTGGGCCAGCGCTGCTGACCGCGCTCCTGATTTTGGTCGATACAGTCGGTCTCGTCTTTACCCTAATCTCGCTTCTGGTGAATCTGGGACTGGTGGCGATTGCGTTTTGCAACGCGGACCAGTTTACCCGCTGGATGGGCAAACAGGGATTACGCGGCGTGTCGAAAATAATCGCACTTCTTCTGGCCGCGATCGCCATCAGCCTCATTCGGCGTGGGTGGCACACTGTCGGCTAATATCTGCGTTGTTCCGCACAGCTAATGAGGCTAGCGGCACCAATAATTGTTTCATATTGTGCAACTTACGTTTTGTTTTTGTAAGCAACCTTTGTTACCAGCTATTAAACCGTTGCGTTTGTCACGGTCTTGCACAAGATTTTATTAGTTTCGAAGAAAAAGCCTCGGCGTGTCGTTCGACACGTCCGTTGACACGCTAGCGAACGTCATTACTATCGTCGCCCTTATGAGATTTCCTCTTCCATTAACGACCAAGATCGCGGGCTACATGATCGCCCAGAAGCTTCGTGGCACGAAGAAGTTTGCCACTGTGCTTCAACTTGAGCCGTTGCACACCTGCAACCTCACCTGCACTGGCTGCGGCCGAATTCGAGAATACTCCACGTCGCTCAAGGACATGATGAGCCTCGAGGACTGCCTTGGAGCGGCGGAAGAGTGCAACGCGCCGATGATCTCGATCTGCGGGGGCGAACCACTGATTTACCCGCATATCGAAGCGCTTGTGAAAGGCCTACTTGAACAGAAGCGGATCGTTTACATCTGCACCAACGCGATGTTCATGCGCAAGAAAATGCGCGAATGGCTGGCGTCGCGAGTATCAACGCAGAAAGAGTTCGTTGAATCGAAAATTACTGCTTTGGTTCAAGCAGGCCTTATTAGCGAGAAAGATGCGACGGAAATTCGCAAAGGGCCCAAGGATCCCGCCAAGCCAACCATCGGGCCCAGTACCTGGATGTACTGGAATGTCCACCTCGACGGTCTCGAGAGAATTCACGATCTCATCGTCGAGCGCGAAGGTGTGTTCAAAGAATGTATTCTCGCGATCAAGATGGCGAAGATTCTCGGCTATCAGGTCGCAACCAACACGACCATCTACAAAGAAACCGACATGCAAGAGGTCGAGCAGATGTTCGATTATCTTTCCGATCTCGGCGTGGACGGCCACACGATTTCGCCTGGTTACGAATATGACGCGGCGAAAAAGGACATGGTCAAGCGGTTGAATTTGCAACCGGAAAATTTCTTTCTTACCCGGAAGATGACAATCGAAAAGTTCCAGAAGATAGAGGAATGGATGCAGCGCTACAATCTTTTCGGAACGCCGGTTTATTTTGAATTTCTGGCCGGCAAACGCGATTTGACCTGTTCAGCCTGGGCCATCCCGACACGGAACATTCGGGGTTGGAAAGGTCCATGCTACCTCATGACCGACGCGCATTACTCGAGCTATGCAGAATTGCTGGAGAAAACACAATGGGAGCGGTACGGCGTCGTAAACGGAGTGGCGCGTGATAGCCGGTGCGAAAATTGCATGGTGCACTGCGGCTATGAACCTACCGCAAGTTTGGGTCTGCAGGCACAGCGCGGCGACACGTGGAAAACCGTTAAATTCAATTTCGGTCCGAAGCCGAAGCCAACCGGGCTTGGCAGCGAAGTTCTTGCTTTTAACGGAGTGACTTCTGGTAACGGACATCTCACGGGCAAGCGTGCCGAGGCTTCCGCGCAAGCATCATAAGATCGATTTTGATTGAATCGACAAGATCGACATTATGAAGCCGTCCTCTGACGTAATCGCTTTGCCGAGCGCACGACCGGATCTTGCGCAGTCATATTCCGCAAGCGACTCCGGGATTGCACAAGCGATCAGTCGGGCACAGGAAAATCTCTTGCGGCAACAACGACCGGACGGTCACTGGTGCGGCGAGCTGATGGTGGATAGCACGCTTTGCTCCGATTACGTGCTGTTCATGCATTGGTGTGGCGACGTCGATCCACAGCTGCAACAGCGTTGCGTGCGTCATATTGTGAGACGGCAACTGCCCGACGGGGGTTGGAACATTTATTACGGTGGTCCGAGCGAAGTTAACGCGTCGGTGAAAGCGTATTTCGCCCTCAAACTCGCGGGTTGTTCCGCGGACGCGCCGTTTATGCAGGACGCCCGTGCCAACATCATGCGGTTAGGCGGCATCCCGCAGATGAACACATTCAGCAAACTTTATCTTGCGCTCCTCGGCCAATTTCCCTGGAAATATTTGCCAACTATCCCGGTCGAGATGGTGCTGTTGCCAAGCTGGGCGCCGTTTCACATCTATAAGATGTCATCCTGGAGTCGCGCTATGCTGATGCCCCTATCCATCATCAGCCACTTCAAACCAACGCGAGTTTTGCCTGGTGAAAAGCAATTGCACGAGCTCTACCCGCTTGGCACCGAGCAAACCGATTTGCGCCTGCCACGGAGCGAAGCTTTCTGGACTTGGCGCAATTTCTTTCTCCGGGTCGATGATACTCTAAAATTCCTGCATCCGCTGCGGCTTCGACCTATGCGCAGACGTGCGCTTGAAGAAGCGGAACGGTGGATGCTCGAGCGCATCGGCGAAGGGAGTGATGGCCTCGCGACCGTTTTTCCGGCGATGCTGAACTGTCTGATCGCATTGCGCGCCCTCGGGTATTCGAAAAAAAATCCGGTCTACGTGAAGGCGGAAAAAGATTTCGCCGGGCTATTTGTTGATGATTCGGAG
>QHON01000174.1 GCA_003218815.1 Verrucomicrobiota bacterium | reverse complement strand
TTTTAAATCGATCAACAGGTTCGTCGTGCCGTCGCGCAGGTGCCGGCCGGTCACATTGTTTTCCAGCGTGATCAGAGAGTGGGCGGGATCGGCCAGATTGTGCAATAAAATCTCGATCCCGGTATTCGGGAATGATTTCCCGATGAGACGCACAATTCGCACGTAGTTTTCCAGGAATTCGGTTGTGTCATCGGCGATTCTTCGGCCGTTATATTTCTCGAACAACTGCGCGTAGACTTTCTGTTCCGCCGGTTCAAGTTGACCGCGCACGTTATTTTGTTCGCCAATAAAGATTAATTGTCGCGCTGCGGTG
>QHON01000173.1 GCA_003218815.1 Verrucomicrobiota bacterium | reverse complement strand
ATGCTCTCGCCTTCAATTCCGTGACGCAATTTTCCAAGATCCGACCATTCGCAAATCGGAAACTTCGACCACAGATCACAGATTTCCAGTCAGGTTAGAGAGACTGATATTTTCCAGAGCAACATCCGCGGGGCGGGAAAGGGCGTAGGCGACGGCGCTGGCGACATCATTCGGCGAGATCATTTTCTTCCGCGGCCAATCTCCCTCCACACTATTCCAGATATTGGTATCAGTAGCGGCCGGGTAAATGTTAATGACCCGAATTTTATGTTCGCGCAATTCTTCCCGCGCTGATTGAAAGAATCCCTCAAGCGCAAACTTGCTCATGCAGTAGGCGCTCCAATTGGCGAACCCAGTCTTCGCGGCAATCGAAAGGATATTAACAATACTTCGCCCGGCGGCATCTCCGGAGCAAAACGCTGGGTCAATAAGAATGGTGCGGTCACGTTCACGCCGAGTGTTTGCTCCCATTCTATGGTTGTGATTTCTCCAAATGGTTTTACGACAGCGATGCCAGCGTTGTTAACTAACAGATCCAGCGGATCGTTCCCAACCGCCGCGATCAGATCGGACACACCAGATGGAATAGCAAGGTCATGGATCAGTCGAACAACATGTGCACAGCGCGACTTGACCTTCTTACACACTTTCGCCAAGGCAACCGTGTCGCGACCGTGGAGAAGCAATGTGAGGTCCGGCGCTGCCAGCTTCTCCGCAATGGCGCGGCCAATTCCACGGCTGGCACCAGTGATCAAATATCGTTTCATCTGTTAGGTTGCCGCACGTTTAACATTTAACGCTTAATGTCCAGCGTCCAATTTGCAGAAGCCTGTAGTGGCAGGCGTGTCGCCTCTGAGTGATTATGTTGTAGCCGGCGCGGCTGCCGCTACAGAAGAAGTCGCGCTACATCCTCCGTAACGTAAACCGATTATTCGCGGTTTCCCACAGACGCAGCCGCACAAGCTGATGGTCGAGGCGGTTATCGATCTTTGACCAAAGTGCGCGGACAATATTTTCGCCTGTCGAAGGAGCATCTCGAAAGTCCTCTGTTTCGAGATCGAGGTGTCGATCTTGCCAGGGCCTAAGCGACTCTTCGATCGCCTTCTTGAAAGCCGCAAGATCCCGGAGCGTTCCACTTCGGCTGTCATACTCGCCACCAATCGTTGTCTCCGTCAGATAGCGATGGCCGTGACCATGGAGACTATTGCACTTGCCGTAAAGCTTCGCGTTCTCGGCATCGGAAAGAGCGGCGGCATGCAGGCGGTGCGCAGCATTGAATGGCATCTGCATCCCAAGAAAGACAGTCTTGTCATTCCATACTTCCGAAAAAAAATCGTCTCGTTCGTGCAAGCTTACGCGATGCAGCGGTAAATTGGCGTTCACGCGCTGGTAGATATAACCTGCGAGGCTTTCAGTCGTTATCGGACGATCCTTTAACCCGGCGACCTCCTGGTTGAGGTAGCGATGATCGAGTTCGGAATGCAAGGAACGCAGACAGGCATCGACCTCTTCGAATCGGGCCACAGGCATTTCGCCGGTTAACTTTTCGGTTCGAAAAGTGAGACGCACCCGATAATTGTGACCATGAATTGAAGTTGCCTTGCCAAAGAACCGCGCGTTTTCCTGTTCACTCAGATGGGGCGAGACAGTTCGGCGGGCAGCGGAAAACTCGAACCAGTAATTCGCGTCGCAGGTACCGTTCGAATAGAAAGTCGTGCTGCGGTCGGGCGATTCAGAAAGATGACAAGCGACGAGTTTTGCATCGGCATCGGAGAACAGCGGTGCGACTCCAATATAAAGTTGCTTCGCAATATTTTCAGGCGTCGGCGGAACCTCCCGGAACGAATGGTTGTCTTCATTTAGAAATTTGTGATCAAAATGTTCGCGGACGACTTTGCCCGCGCGCTCCTTGATTTCGCTGATGTTGATAAGCATTCCGTTGCTCGGATTGACTGGCCCGGTGAAAACAAAATACGCCACGTAATTACGGCCAGTCCCGTGATGCGCCCCGGTTTCAGGACCAAAAGCGGCGAGATTTTCCCGGTCGCTCCAATGCTTGACCTGCAAGCGCCGCGATGCCGAGAACTCGAGACGTTTGCTGACCGTCAACAACATGAAGCAGCAAACACACTAGAAATCGTCCCGCAACTCGCGCTACGTCTTCTTTGGAGTGCGCGGACATGTCCGCGCTTTGAACAGTGGCGACAGTTCGCCACGCGCCAGTTTCTAAAAATCGTCGGGCACATGAACGCGGTCGATCTTGAAGCTCTTCACAGAATTCACAAATGCGGGCGGGGCGTTGCGTGCAAACCAAGACGCAGAACACCATTTATAATCTTCCGCCAGCGGAACAACGCCGTGCTGCGCTGGATTATGATGGACATAATTTAGCCGCGCCAGATACGAGCGTTCGAACGTGATACGGCTTTCCCAAAATTGAAACCAAACTTTCCGTTCCGGTGTGCTGTCCAAAAGGTTGAGCTGCTTGGCCGTCTGCATGTGAAGCTTGCCAAGGAATTTTCGCAGTGTCTGTGGGTCCGACGACGACGCAGCAACGAAGTGGTAATGATTGGCGAGTACTGCCCAGGCGCGCAAGTTCCAGCCAAATTCGCGGGCGCATTGGAACAAGGACTCCTGAAAAAAATCCAGCCGCAACGGCGAATCGAAATGCGGCAATTTCCGATAAGTGCCTGCGGTTACAATGTAAAGGCCAGGTTCAAAGAGCCAGTGCGTCGGCCCATGCGGCCAATTCATCGCTAAAGTGATTGCCTGAACTAGAGCCTCTCAGCAATAAAAATTTCGCAGTGTGTGGAATGTCCGCGCTTTTGAAAAGCGGCGACATGTCGCCGCAGTCCAAACTAATCTTTCAGGAGCGAGAGAAATTCCGAACGAGTTCGCGCGTCGTCCTTGAAAACGCCAAGCAAGCAGGAGGTTTTCATGACGGAATTTTGCTTTTCGACGCCGCGCATCATCATGCAAAGGTGTTTCGCTTCCACGACAACGGCGACGCCGGATGGTTCAAGACATTCCATCAGCGACTCTGCGATTTGAGTTGTAAGATTTTCCTGGATTTGTAAGCGGCGCGCGAAAACATCGACAATCCGTGCCACTTTGGAAAGGCCGATGACTTTCCCATTTGGAATGTAAGCCACGTGCGCGCGTCCGATGAAGGGGAGCAAATGATGCTCGCATAATGAGTAAAGTTCGATGTCTTTGACCAAAATGATCTCGCTTGCATCGGACGCAAACACAGCATCGTTGATAATCTCCTCGAGATCCTGCCGATAGCCTTGCGTCAGAAACTCGAAGGCACGCGCCGCACGGTCGGGAGTCCGTCGCAGACCTTCGCGATTCGCATCTTCGCCGACGCTTTCAAGCAATTGCCGGTAAGCTTTCGCGATCCGATCAAGATCTTTTTCCGGCAACCGATTAATATCGCGCGTAAAGCGCTCCTCGATATCGAGATCGGAGTTACGGCGTTGAATCATAAATTGCGCAAAGCCACGTCACTCGCAGATCTTAGTCGAGCCAGCTCTGCGGATATTTTGGGTCATCGAGGGCGAGCGACTCTTCCGTAAGTTCAAGCGTGTGCTGGGTGTCGAACATGACGGCGAGCTCTTCCGTGCGGGTGGCATTCTTGCTGGCCATGATTGTCCCAGGATGAGGGCCGTGGGGAATGCCGCGCGGATGCAATGTGATCGACCCGCTTTCAATCCCGCGGCGCGATCCGAAATTTCCGCGCACATAAAATAAAACTTCATCGGCTTCGACGTTGTCATGCACCCATGGAATTTTCACAGCCTCGGGATGGGTATCGAGCAGGCGCGGCGCAAATGTGCAAACAACATACCCGCGAATCTCAAAGGTTTGATGGATCGGCGGCGGTTGATGCACGGTTCCGGTGATCGGCTCGAAATCCTGAGCGTTGAATGTGAACGGATAAAGATAACCATCCCAGCCGACTGCATCGAAGGGATGATGCGCTAGCGTCACGCGCGTGAATCGCGGGCCGTCCTTCACCAGAACATCGACATCTTCCTCTTTGTCGACGGTGAGCAACTCGGCCGGCGCGTGGAGATCGCGCTCCGAGTAGGGCGCGCCCATGTTAATTTGGCCTTCGTGATTCAAATAACGCTGCGGAATACGAACGGGGCCCGAGGATTCGAGGATCAGATAATCTTCTTCTTCAACTTCGTTCGGCACAATCCGGTAAGTGATGCCGCGGGGAATGACGATGTAATCTTCCGCGCGATAAGGCAGTTTTCCGAAAAGCGTCTCGACCACGCCGCCGCCTTTGAAAACGAAGATGATCTCATCGGCACCGCCGTTTTTGTAATATTCGAACTTGTCATACGCTTTCGCCGGTTTCGCGCGGTAGGCGGTCATGTCCTGGTTGAAGAGCATCGGAATACGGCTGGTATAGAGATCGCCGCGACGCGGGATGTTCGCCGTTTTTAGATGATGATGGCGTAGCGGACTGTCGGTGACTTTTTTCGGCTCCCAATGTTTGATCAGCTCAACGTTGCGCACGCGAGTAGGCGGACGGAGGTGATACATGATCGAATAGGCTTCGTCGAATCCCTGCGTAGTGAAGACGTGCTCGTAGGCGATGCCTTCGCCTTTGTAAGTCGGCATAGCGCCGTTGCGATGGAACCAGATGTGATGTTTTCTCGGAATTTCGCCAAGTTTTTGATAGTACGGCATTGTCAGTCCTCCTTTACAAATTTCCTCGTGCTTCCTGTTCTCGCTCCAATGCTTCGAATAGCGCTTTGAAATTGCCTTTGCCGAAACTTTTTGCCCCCTTGCGCTGGATGATTTCGAAAAAGAGCGTCGGCCGGTCCTCGACCGGCTTCGTGAATATTTGGAGCAAATAACCTTCATTATCGCGATCAACCAGAATACCAAGCCGCTTTAACGGCTCGAGATCTTCATCGATGTGACCAACGCGATCGGGAAGCGTGTCGTAATAAGTCGATGGAATGTTCAGGAACTGGACGCCGCGCTTCTGCAATTCGGTCACAGTTTTCACGATGTTCTTCGTCGCCATGGCGATGTGCTGGACGCCTTCGCCGTTGTAAAACTCGAGATACTCCTCCACCTGCGATTTCTTTTTGCCTTCGGCCGGCTCGTTGATCGGAAATTTTACGAAACCATTTCCATTGCTCATCACTTTGCTCATGAGCGCCGAGTACTCGGTCGAGATGTCCTTATCGTCGAAGCTGAGGATGTTTCGGAAGCCCATCACATCCTCGTAAAACTTCACCCACGGATTCATCTGGTTCCAGCCGACATTGCCCACGCAATGATCGACATACTGCAAACCGGTCTGAGGCGGATTGTAATGCGACTCCCATTTGCGGAAGCCCGGCATGAATGGGCCATCATAATTCTGCCTCTCGATAAAGAGATGGACGACCTCGCCGTAAGTGTGAATGCCACTCATCACAACTTCGCCATCGTCGTCCTTCAAGGTCTTTGGCTCCATATAACTCTTGCCGCCGCGCTTGGTCGTTTCTTCCCACGCTGAAGTTGCGTCCTCAACTGTCAGCGCGAGCACTTTTACGCCGTCGCCGTGTTTGTGATGATGGTCGGCGATCGAATGACTCGGCCGCAACGGCGTGGTCAAGACAAGAGTCAATTTATTCTGACGGATTGCGTAGCTCGCCCGATCCTTCGTTCCCGTTTCCGGGCCGGAATAAGCGAGGCTTTGGAAACCAAACGCAGTCTTGTAGAAATGCGCCGCCTGTTTGGCGTTGCCGACATAGAATTCGATGTAATCGGTGCCTTGTAGCGGAAGAAAATCCTTTTCCGCTGCCGGAGCCGTTTTCGTTTTTGGAGCAACAATCGTTGTTGGCATAATGACCTCCTAACTCTTTCGCGCTCAGCGCGGCTCCCTAAATATAAGATCGACAATCGCACCTCGCAAGGTTGGCTGTAGCCGCCGCCCTGTGGGCGGCGCGCAGTTAAACGGCGCCAAAAATTAACATCGCCCGACGGAACGGCCGATCCACCTTACTTAGTCGCTTCCTTCGGCGCGAGCGAGGCGACGATTCTTTCGAAGCGCGGATCGCCACCCAACGGGTCCCAAAAGGGAAGCAGACGCAGTCGGCCGTACGTTAAAAGATAACTGGGGAACTGCGCCGCATTCGCGAGCTGCTCGCATGCTAGGTCCTTCTCGCCAGTCCAAGCGCAGATCATTGAGAAGACATGCATTATATCGGGCGCTGCGAACGCATCTCGGTCAATTGGAAGCAGCTCAAGCGCCCGCCGACCTTCTCGCAATGCGTCGTCTTTTCGTCCTAGTCCCGCGTCGATAAGTCCGAGCACGCAGAGTCCCAATGCGTAATCGGGCTGAACGCGAACTATTTCCTCCTGTTGAGCACGGGCTGCGTTGAAAGCAGAGCGCGCCGCGACGGCGTCGCCGCGCATGCGCGCGATCAAACCTTCTGCGAATGCATGATTCAGATAGATGTTTGGCGATAGCAGGAAAGCATTGCCGGAGAGGGCCACGAGTGCCCGGTCCGCAGCAACGAAGTCCCGTTCGTACAATGCCAGATACAGCCAACTGTTCGCGACGAGCGGTGCAGCCGACGGATCTTCAGCCAGAATGGTTTCAATTACGCGATGCAACGGCTTGGTATCGGCGTGCCACTCGATATCGACCCGCGCGCGCGCCTGGCTAGTCGCCACATCCCTGGGGAAGAGCTCAAGCGCGCGGTCGAGAGCCGCAGCCATCTGTTCATACCGGCGCAGGCATTGGTAGCTGATCGACATGTGATGAAAGAGGGAAATATTGCGTGGGTCAATTTGGAGGGCTCTTTCAAAGTTGCGCGGTGAATCCTCCCAGTGACCTTGGCGACGATCGATGACGCCAGCGACCTCGAAGACCTGCGAGCTGTTGGGCAGCATCCGTTGCGCGATGGCCAATTCTTGCCTGGCGTGATCGTAATCGAGGTAGCAGCTATAGAAATGTTGCGCCGATGCGAGGTGCGCTTCACCGGAATCCGGTTGTAACTGCAAAACTTTTTGGACAGCAGCATCGGCCAAGGCGCGACGGGCTGGCGTGTGATCCTGGTTAGTAATGTAAAGGAAGTCATGGGCGTATGCCAATCGGCAGTAAGCAAGCAAAAAGTTAGGATCGCGCGCGACTGCCTGGTTAAGCAGTTCAATGGCTTGCAAGAGGTTGTCCTTACTTCGCGCACCTATGTAGCTAACCTGGAGCGTTAACGTCTTAGCACGAGTATAGAGATCGAACGCGGCGAGATCGGCGGTTGGGGGTCGCTCGATCGCAGCCTTTTCACCGGACGAAAGTTTGACCCGGAGCTGCTCAGCGATCGCCTTTGCGATTTCGCTCTGAATCGCGAATACGTCATCCAATGGCCTATCGTAATGCTCGGCCCAAAGATGAACATCGTTCCGTGCGTCCACCAATTGCCCGCTGACGCGGACCCGATTGCCGGTGCGCTGGACGCTGCCCTCCACAATGTTCGCGACGCCGAGCTGTCGAGCGATTTCACGAACGTTCCGTGCAACACCGCTTTTGTATTGGATCACGCTTATCCGGCTGATCACCTTCAGATCCGCAATCTTTGCGAGATTCGTGAGAATTTCATCTTGAACCCCGTCAGCGAAATAGGCGTTCGATTTTTCTTCGCTAAGGTTTTCAAACGGCAGGACGGCAATGCTCTTCTCAGGAACTGCTAATCCGGGGGCGGTAGGCGGCTGTTTGTAACGAAAGAGAAGAAAACTGAACGCAGCGACTGCAACGAGCAGACCCAGCACGCCTAACGACAACCGTCGGAACGTGGCACGTTTTCTACGTGCAGCCGTAGCGACACGCGCCGCCTTGAGTTTCTCCGGCACCGCCGGATTCCCAAGCTCCTCAGTGTAAAGATTCACCACGGAGACGCGCACGCCATGTTTCACTTCACACTCGCCCAGTTCGTGCAGGTACGGCTGCCAGTGAGGATATTGCTCGAGATCCTCCGCCACATGCTTTGACAGCAAAATGTGTCCGCCGTCACCGCAGTCCATCACCCGTTGCGCCATGTTGATCCCGGCGCCGGCGACGTTTGCTTTTCCGGTTACGTCGATCACGCCGCTCAGCCCATTCGCAGTTGAAGTTCCGGATGCTTCTTGAGCGCACGACTTATTTCCAGCGCGCATTCGACCGGCGCTTCCGGGTTCTGATAAAAAACCAGCGTGATGCCGTCGCCCGTCGGAATTTTGATCAGACGTCCTGCCCCTTCCGCGGCTTGGAATTCATCCGTGCCTCGAACAATCTCGTTTAAGCGCTCCACCAACGCCCGTTGCTGGTTAATCGGCAGCTTCGAGTAACCGACGATGTCCGTGAACAAGACATGCGCGATCTCGAGCTGGATTTCTTTCTTAACTTCAGCGGGCATGTTTGTGCGATTACAGTCGCGCCAGGCATATTATGCCATTTTTACGCCCAGTGCGTCGAGCGTAAACGTGCGACTGGCAGACTGGGCGATTAAGAGCCTGTCCTGAGCGAAGTCGAGCGGGCCAATCGGCCCTACCTTTTTAACGCGGCGCGCAACTTTAGCCGGAGTGCGTTGAGTCGAATGAAGCCCGTAGCATCGTCTTGATCATATGCCGATGCGGCGCCTTTCATGGTCGCGATTTTTGGATCGTACAGGTTGTTCGGACTCTTGCGACCGGCGACGATGATGTTGCCCTGTAAAGTTTTAGGCGGACGACGCCGGTGACGTCGCGCTGCGTTTCGGTAACCAGTGCCTGAAGCGCTTCGCGTTCGGGCGAAAACCAAAAGCCGTTGTAACA
>QHON01000091.1 GCA_003218815.1 Verrucomicrobiota bacterium | reverse complement strand
GAAATCATTCCTTCGAAAGTATGGGCGCGGCGATGCAGCGTTCCTTCAATTTGATCGGACGCGGCGAACCTGAGCGCATTCGCGGCGCGTTGATCATGGTAGATTATTTAACAACTCTCGGCGTGAAGCCGCTTTTCGGTCGAGGTCTTACGCTTGATGAAGATCAACCCGGCGGTCCGGCTGTCGCGCTGATTGGATACGGCTTTTGGCAAAAGCATTTCGGCGGCAACACGCGCGTTATTGGTGAAAAGCTGAATCTCGAAGGTCGCAGCTACACCGTCATCGGCGTAATGCCTCCGGGTTTCGATCTTCCCGAGGCGGCCGAAATCTGGTTGCCGCTGCAAACAAAAATCGACAGTTTGCCATTCGCGGACCGCGCCATTCCTGGCTATGAGGTCGTGGCCAAGCTTCGTCCGAGCGTCAGCCTGAAACAGGCGGATGCGGAATCAAAATCCATAGCGCGCCAATTGGAGCAGGAATTTCCGCAAGTCCGTCGCGGCTGGAGCGTGAAGGTGATTTCGTTACGGCAAGAATTGCTCGGCGATCTGGCCGGCAACGTTCGCAAAGCGCTCTTCGCGCTTATGGCCGGTGTGGTATTTCTCCTGCTCATTTGTTGCGCAAACGTGGCGAATCTTCAGCTCGCGCGCGGCATTACGCGCGCACGCGAATTCGCATTGCGATGCGCGTTGGGCGCAAGCCGATGGCGATTGGTGCGGCAGCTTCTCACCGAAAGCATGTTGCTAGCGGCACTCGGCGGCGTGGGCGGTTTGCTGCTGGCGCATTGGATCGTGCCGGTGCTCGCTGCGATGAATCCGATCCGGGGTATTTCGCTCGCCAACTTCTTTCACAATTTCAGAATTGACGGACGCGTATTGAGTTTTGCCCTCCTCGTAACGCTCGCGACCGGCGTGATCTTCGGATTAATTCCGGCGTTGAAAAGCGCCGGCGAACGCGAAGTGATGCCGCGTCTTAAGGAGGGCGATCAAAGAATCGGGGCTGGCGCGCCCGGCCGCCGATGGCTTAATGTTCTCATCATCGCGGAAATTGCGGTCGCGATGACTCTTCTGGTTGCGGGCGGATTGATGTTGCAGAGCTTCAACCGGCTTCAACATGTCGATCTTGGGTTCAGGCCGGACCATCTCCTCACATTGAAGATGGTACTGCCGGTGTCGAAATATTCAGAACACCGACAGCGCGTGGCGTTCGCCGACCGGCTCCTTGAGCGCGCTAAGAATTTGCCCGGCATTATCTCCGCGGGCACAACCACGAACATTCCGCTTGAGCGCGAAATTGCTTACGACTCGGTCTTCGAAGTGGAGGGTCGGCCGCGCCCGAATCCAAACGACGTTCCCATTACGTCGCATCGTCTCGTTAGTCCGGATTATTTAAAGACAGTTGGTGTGACCTTGATCAAAGGCAGGCTGATCGATGATCGTGATCGCGCCAACAGTTTGCCCGTGGTTGTGATCAGCGAAGAATTGGCGCGTCAAGCGTGGCCCGGAGAAGATCCGCTCGGCAAACGAATCAAGCGCGTCCGGGGCGATCAGTATTTTCCCTGGATGACGGTGATCGGCATCATCAAAGACGTAAAAGAAGATCTCTTCAATTATCGAATTAACCGTCCGGTTTGGTACGTGCCGTACGCGCAATCAGAAAACAATTTTCCATTGAATCTGGTGCTACAGACGAGCGGCGATCCGGCGAGCGCGACTGCAGCGGTACGCGACGTGATCCATGCGATCGATCCGGATCAGCCGATTTCGAACGTCATGACGATGAACGAAAATCTCGGCGGCGTTCTCGTGACCGAACGTTTTGGCGCGATCTTGATGAGCGTACTGGCCGCCTCAGGTCTTTTGCTCGCTGCGCTCGGGCTTTACGGCGTGATGGCCTATTCGGTCTCGCAGCGAACGGCCGAGATCGGTTTGCGCGTCGCGCTCGGAGCGCAGCGCCCCCACGTGCTCAAACTTATTCTCGGCCAGGGGCTGAAGCTCACATTGTTGGGCATTGGGATCGGCTTAACCGCCGTTTGGTGTCTTACGCGGTTGCTCGCGAATTTGCTATTCGGCGTTAGCGCGACCGACCCGGCAACTATTGTCTCGATTTCATTGCTCTTTACGGGCGTTGCGCTGCTCGCTTGTCTCCTTCCGGCGCGGCGCGCTCTGGCTGTCGATCCCATTCAAGCGTTGCGCACTGAATGACGCGCTTCTTTGCCATTTTTGCGCCTCGCGCCGAGTGCTCGAATCTCTTCTAACATGAAACGGCGTAGCCTTAAGAGCGTTTCAGACCAAGCTCAGGTCTTCCCAAGTCTCACCTGGGCGTCGTATGAGTGCAGTGCGGATTGCAAACAAATCAAAGGTGAAAGAGAGGAGATGGGATGATTGGAGATTCTGCACCTTCGTCATCGCGGAAAAGCAACGCTCTATTGCCAATCGCAGTTGGTGGCCTGATTGCCGGGGCTTTAGACCTCACCCAAGCTAGTATCCTATTTGGATGGCGCGTTCCGCTCACGATTGCCGCCGGCCTGCTGGGGCGCGGGGCTTTCCACGCAGGCATAGCCACCTATTTTCTGGGTGTCCTCCTGCACTTCTTTATCGCCTTCTCAGCAGCGGCTGTTTACTACGCGGCAAGTCGCAGGCTCGGTTTTTTGAAAGAGCACCCCCTGGTGTGCGGCTTGTTCTATGGCGCGGCAGTTGACCAGGTAATGACTCTTATTGTTTTGCCGCTCTCAGCGCTTCATGCCAGAGGCCCTTACCAGCTTCGCGACCTTATTCAGGGACTGCTTGTGCACATGGTCGTGGTCGGACTGCCGATCTCCTTCAGCGTTCGGCGGTTTGCGAAATAGTGTAGCCGCTTTCAAGATGAGGCCACTAATTTCAACGGATTTCGTAACAGCTTGCTTTGCGATCTCCTTTTGCATATCGGTGCGTTGCGCTTTCTCGTATAGGTCCCGCAAACTTCATATGCGTTCGCGTCTCATAATTTCCTTCATCTCTGCTGCGCTCATCGCCTCAGCAGGATTCGCTCAAGATAAAAATGCCCCAACGCTCGATGAATTGGTTTCGAAAAACATTGAAGCCAAGGGAGGAGCCGATGCGTTGCGCGGACTGCAATCGCTCACGCTTACCGGCAAAATGCTGGTGCAGCAGGGGCAGATTCAGTTGACATACGTGCAAACGAAGAAGCGGCCCGGCGAAGTGCGGGCGGAAGCAACCCTTCAAGGTATGACGCAGGTGGAGGCCTACGATGGCAAGGAGGGCTGGAAAATCTCGCCGTTCCAAGGACGCAAAGACCCTGAAAGAATGTCAGCGGATGACGTCAAATCGCTGATGGAAGACGCGGAGATCGATGGGCCATTGGTGGACTGGAAGGCAAAGCAAAGCACCGTGGATTATCTTGGAACTGAAGATGTGGACGGAACCCTCGCTCACAAGCTAAAAGTTATGCGAAAGAACGGCGATGTGAATTTCGTTTACCTCGATCCTGATCATTTCCTGGAGATTCGCATTTTGACACAGCGGATCAAACACGGCGCACAAGTGGAAGTTGAGACCGATCTCGGGGATTACGAAAACATTAATGGCGTGTTTATTCCTTTTTCCATCGAAACCGGTCGGAAGGGCGACCCCGATAAGCAAAAGATCGTTATTGATAAGGCCGAGGGTAACGTGCCTGTCGATGACGCGATCTTCCGCTTCCCGACTACCGCTACCAAATAATTCGTAGTTCGCTCGTTCATGCGCTTCCAGAAGTCCTTTCTTGTAGCTACTGCCCTGTTTTTTGGGGCTATGATCTCTCACGCCGAGGAGACGCTGTATGGCCCTGCAACGATCTCCGGTCTCGGCGCGCGCAACATCGGATCGGCGACCATGAGCGGCCGCATCTCCGCCATGGCTGCGACCAGGGAACCCTCGGGGAAGATCACGCTTTTTGTTGGTGCAGCCAGCGGCGGCGTGTGGAAATCGGATGATGGCGGAACCCGATACCGGCCAGTGTTTGATGAACAGCCGGTGCAATCAGTCGGCGCAATTGCGATCGATCCGAACAACACAAAAAATGTTTGGGTCGGAACGGGCGAGTCCTGGACGCGCAACAGTGCTTCGATCGGAGACGGAGTGTACAAGTCCATCGATGGTGGCGAAACATGGACGCACGTCGGTTTGGACAAGTCGGAACGGGTCGCGCGAATCGCAGTTAGTCCGAAAAACAGCGAGACGGTTTTTGCCGCGGTGCCCGGTGCGTTATGGAGCGATTCACCCGATCGCGGCCTTTACAAAACTTCTGACGGAGGCAAGACATGGACGCAAATTCTCAAAGGTCCGAATCTTTCCACCGGTTGCACTGATATCGCGATCGATCCGACGAATCCGGACATAATGTTCGCGAGTCTGTGGGATTTTCGCCGTAAAGGGTGGGAGTATCGCTCTGGCGGCGATGGTCCGACTTCGCCTTCTGCCAGCGGATTGTTTCGGTCGACTGACGGCGGCAACACTTGGACGGAGATTACGCCTGAGGGAAATAAAGGTTTTGCGAAAAAACCATACGGTCGAATCGCGATTGCTATTGCACCGTCCAACGCGAAGCGCGTCTACGCGTTTGTCGAATCACCTGAGAGTGCGCTCTTTGTTTCCGACGATGGCGGGATGACATGGGACAAACGCGATAAAAGCAATTGGATGGTGTGGCGTCCGTTCTACTTCGCGAAATTGATCGTCGATCCGAAAAATCCGGATCGCTTATTCAAACCTGATGGCGCGCTGATTCTGAGTGAGGACGGGGGTAAAAGCTTCGCTGTGGTAGGCGGTTTTCAGGGGACACACGGTGACGCGCATGATGTCTGGATTGATTCCACGAATACGCAGACGGTGTTCGCTGGTGACGATGGCGGCATGTGGTATTCGTACAATGGGGGCAGCAAATGGTGGAAGGGCCAGAACCTGTCGGTCTCGCAATTCTATCATGTCAGTGTCGACGACAACGATCCGTATCGCGTCTATGGCGGTTTGCAGGACAACAGTTCATGGGTAGGTGAGTCGCAGTATCCCGGCGGCATCACCAATTCGCAGTGGGAAAATATGTATAACGGCGATGGGTTCTGGATGTTTCCTGATCCTGCCGATCCGGATTACATCTACGCGGAATACCAGGGCGGCGAGATCGGCCGCGTGAACCGGTACACCCATGAAGCGCGCAACATCAAACCGCGGCCGAACTATAAGGAAAAGTTGCGATTTAATTGGAACACGCCAATCGCTTTGTCGCCGAACGAAAAGGGAACGATTTATATCGGCGCGCAGTTTTTGTTTCGTTCTCGCGACCAAGGCCAGACTTGGGATCGCATCTCACCTGACCTGACGACGAACGATCCAGAGAAACAGAAGCAGGAACAGTCAGGCGGCGTAACGGTGGACAATTCGTCTGCAGAGATGCACACGACGATTTATTCGATCAGCGAGTCGCCCAAAGATAAATCACTGATCTGGGCAGGCACAGATGATGGCAATCTTCAGCTTACCCGTGATGGCGGAAAAACCTGGACTAATGTGGTGGGCAACATTCCCAACCTTCCGAAAAATTCTTGGGTCAGTTGGGTGCAAGCAAGCAACTTCGACGCCGCAACCGCTTACGCCGCTTTTGATCGGCATACGTTTGGCGACATGGCGCCGTATGTTTTCAAAACGACTGACTACGGCAACACGTGGACGCCGCTTGTCACCTCGGAAGAATCCAAGTTCGTGCGCGGATACGCGCATGTCATTAAGGAAGATTTAGTCAAACCCAACCTGCTTTTTCTTGGGACCGAGTTTGGTCTTTACGTGTCGATCGACGGCGGGAAAAACTGGGCGCAATTCAAGGGTAATCACTTTCCGGCCGTAGCGGTCCGCGATCTGGCAATTCAACCGCGCGAAAACGATCTCATTCTGGCCACGCACGGTCGCGGCATATGGATTGTGGATGACATCACGCCGCTGCGCGCCCTGACACCAGATCTTTTGACGCAGGAAGCCACTTTTGTTTCGGCACGCCCCGTGCAACAGCGGATTGAAGGCAGCGGGGGATGGGCCAATGGCGACGCGGCCTTTGTAGGCGATAACCCGCCAGACGCTGCGGTCATCACTTACTACCAGCGATCACGTCATCTCTTCGGCAAGCTGAAGCTGGAAGTTCTGGACTCTTCCGGCCGCATTATCGATGAATTGCCCGCCAGTAAGCGTCCGGGACTTAATCGTGTGACGTGGACGATGCGCGAGAAACCACCGCGCGTGCCGCCTGCTGCGCAGATTGCTTTTGCCGGAACCCGCGGACCGCGACTCGTGCCGGGAGTGTATACCGTGCGATTAACCAAGGCTGGAAAAGTGTCGGAAACGAGGTTGACGGTGGGTCTTGATCGCCGAGCGAAATTCACCGAAGCCGACCGCAAGTCGCAGTTCGATGCAGCGATGAAGGTGCATGCTCTGTTTGGCGACGAAAGTGCCCTCATGGATCGAATTCTGTTTTTGCGCAAGGATCTGGCTAAGAGCGGGGCCGCGCTGCCAGAGGTCGATACGCTCCGCAAAGACGTCTCAGATTTCGACGGGAAGGTTGATGCTGTCCGTAAGAAAACTGTTGCCACAACCGAAGGCGGCGCGATTACCGGCGAAGAGCGGTTGCGAGAGCACACCGACCAGCTCTATGGAGCGCTGCTCAGTTACGAGGGAAAACCGGGCAACTATGAGATTTCGTACATCGACGCGCTCAAGCGGGAATTGGATGATGCGACAAAAGAGTTCGCGCAATTGCTCACAAAAGATCTGCCGGGCCTAAATGAATCGCTTAAGACCAAAGGACAGCAGCCAATCTCGCCGCCACCAGCCAAGGTCGCCGTAAATGATACCGCGCTCGGTTCGGGCGGAGGCGTTGGTCGAGCGGTGGGCCGTGAAGCGCCTGGCCTCGACGCGTCACTTCCGGACAATTTCCTTCTACTGCCCTGACGCTCTCGGTGCGGTAAGAGAGCGGGGCGGTTAGCCCGCTATAGTGTCCTTGCAGCAATCCAAAGTGTGGTGCGGCTGCTGGAAACCTATCCTTTACTGGATCACATCAAAAGCACGCGATTTCCTTGCCACATCGCAGTGAAGCTGTAGGTCTGGCCAGCCTGCACGCTCAAACGCTTTTGCGTTGGACGCAGGTTCAACTGATTTGGAACGAGCAAGACAGATACAACATGTTGCCCGGGCGAAATGGAACCGCTGTAGGTTTGACCTCTTGGAACAGCAGCTACTTGCTTACCATCTATCGATACGTTCAGGACCAGGCCGGTTCCCATGTTAGCGGCCCTCTGGATGATCAAGCGACCAGCATTCTTGGTACTCGATGCAGGCGCCGTAGTTGAGGCTCCAGTGCCACTCGTCTCGCATCCTGAGAGGGTCGCATAGGCAAGGGCAACAATTAACAGACCACAGCCGTAGTATTTGTAATTCTTCATACCCCGAAGACTACCTCCTCAAGACGGGTCACCGCAATAGGACTTTGGTCTTATGTGTGCCCCCGTGTGTTAGTAAGGATCGGAATGCCGACCGTTATGAGGTAAGGGATGCGCGTACTCCGGAAGGTCCTTTCGATCGTCACTTTTTAATCTCGAAATTGAAATCCGGATAATAAGAATAGCAGACTCTCAGGGATACGCCCGATCGCTTGATCTGTAGCTTGGAGTGAACCGTGGTGCATTGACGGGCGGAGCGGGTCTTTTCACTTGCTGAATCCGGCTCCAACTCGATAGTTTTCGTTCGCAACTGATCGTAAAACTTGACGGGAAAGATTTTGAGGGGGGTATAGCTCAGTTGGTAGAGCGTCTCGTTCGCAATGAGAAGGCCAGGGGTTCGAATCCCCTTACCTCCACAAATGTTCGCGGGAGAAGCAAACTTGATTTTTCGTGCAAAGCGGTTGGTGATTGGAAAAAAATTGCTGCAAAGGTGATCTTCACAAAAAAAAAGGTTTTCCTCATCATGGGCTGCCAGCGCAGCGGTTCGACCTTACTGGAGTCGGTTTTTAATGCCCATCCGGAAGTTCACGTGGTCGGCGAAGAACAGGGCGAGGCCTATCGCTATTTTAGGGAACCTTCCAAACTCGATGAGTTGTCAAAGGAATTAATCGGCCTGCGAATTCCGGCGGCAACACACTCGGTCAAGCATGCCATCGAGAAGTTTCCCGGAACACGGGTCCTTTTCACCTTGCGCGATCCGCGGGACGTGGTGGTTTCCATGCGCAATTTGGAGGTTCAAACGCGGGCAAACAATGGTCCCTCGGGCAAATGGCTTGTCCTTTTCGGCCACAACGAGATCCGTCGTTGCATCGCGAATCTAGCGGAGCGGGAAAAACTGGAAGAAAAACTTTACTTGCTTTACGAGCGGACAAACGATCTGAATGATGTCTGCTTTGGCGGCTTCTGCTGGATGGTGAAGAACCGTTTCATTCCGCTTTACGAGCGCTCGATTCTGCCGACCAAAGTGGTGCGTTATGAAATGCTAATCGCGAACCCGGAACCGTATCTGCGCCAGATCTGTCAGTTTCTTAACTTGGAATGGAACGATCATCTGCTGGAGCATGGAAAATACAGCAGCGGGCAGTGGGGCGGCACAAACAAAGGCGAAGCGATTCATCAGCGCTCGCTTCATGCTTACAAAAAGAATCTAAGCATGGCAGAACGGCGGGCGCTTTATTCTCT
>QHON01000090.1 GCA_003218815.1 Verrucomicrobiota bacterium | reverse complement strand
TGATTCCATCGCCGGCATCACTCCAACTTCGTCGCTTTCGATCAAACCGTCGCGGAGATGCACTGTTCGCCGTGCGTGGCGCGCGATGTCGGCTTCGTGAGTGACGAGGATAATTGTATGCCCTCGTTGGTAGAGATCTTCAAAGAGGGCCATGATCTCTTCACCCGTTTTGGAATCGAGATTGCCGGTCGGTTCGTCGGCAAGAATGATTGACGGATCGTTCACCAACGCGCGCGCGATGGCCACGCGCTGGCGCTGACCCCCGGACAATTCGTTTGGCTTATGATGGATGCGGTCGCCCAAGCCAACATCGACAAGTGCCTGAGTCGCGCGTTCTTCGCGCGTTTCCGGATCCATTCCTGCGTAAATGAGTGGAAGCTCAACGTTGCGCAGACTGGTGGAGCGCGGGAGCAAGTTAAATGTTTGAAAAACGAAGCCGATCTCCCGATTCCGAATCGCCGCGAGTTCGTCATCGTCCATGGCCGCGACGTTCTTGCCGTTAAACTCGTAACGTCCGGAAGTGGGGGTGTCCAGGCAACCAAACATGTTCATGAGCGTCGATTTGCCGCTGCCACTGGGCCCCATGATCGCGACGTACTCGTTGCTATGAATCTGCAACGACACCCCAGACAGGGCATGGACAACTTCCTCGCCCATGATGTAGTCCTTCGTGATGTTCTCGATGTCGATGACGATAGGACCCCGTGATCGAGTCACATCAGAGTTGAGCTTGTTCATCAAACACTCGCGCGCAGCGCGCCGTTCGACTATTTCGTCGCTTCCTTGTCGTAAGTAAGTTTGGCGCCGTCCTTTAATTTGCGGCTGATCGCGCTGTAACTGCCAGCGACCACTTCGTCTCCCGGTTGCACGCCGCTCTTGATCTCCATATAGGTGTCATCCGAGATCCCGGTCGTTACCTTCACCATCTGCGCCTTGCTGCCTTTTTTCAGAAACACAACCTTGGCAATTTTTTCGTGCTCCTCTTTCTGCGTCGCCTTCTCCTGGCGCTCGTTAATGTATTCTGCGCTGTTGTCGCCTTTGTCTCGCTGCGCTGTCTTCTGCCTTTTCTTTTCGATTTCCTCCGGACTCAAGTTGCTATCGCCGGTCCGAATCGTTACGGCCTGCATCGGCACAGCCACGACGTCTTTGACCATGTTCGTTTCGATATCAGCCGTGCAACTTAGCCCCGGTTTCAATGTCACATCGTGATCGTCGATACGAATTTTTACCTCAAAGTTGGTTACTTCTTCCTGCGTCCCCGCGCCGGTCGTCTTTCCGGTGTTCGCAATCTGATAAACGGTGCCGTGAAATTTCCGGTCACTGTACGCGTCAATCTTCACGTTGGCCTTGTCGCCAACTTTTACGTTTACGACGTCGTTCTCGTTCACATCCACCCGCGCTTCCACGTGCCCGAGATCGGCCACGCGCATCACTTCTGTTCCCGCGAATTGCCCCGTCGCGACGATACGTTCGCCCAATTTGCTGTTCAAAATTGTGACCGTCCCATCGATCGGCGAGTAAACTGTTGTCTTCGAAAGTTGCTCGCGTGCCTGACTCGAACCCGCTTGCGCGCGCTCGATCTCGTGCAGCGAACTTTCGTAGGTGTTCTTGGCCACGTCATAAGCAGCCTGTGCGGCGTTGTATTCCTGAATAGAAATGGTTCTCTTCGCGAACATGTCGTCGGCGCGTTTGAGATCCTGCTCCGTCTTCATCATCGTCGCCTTTTGTTGAAGATTCGTTGCCTTGGCCGAGCTGATCGCCGCCTCTTGCTGCTCGAGCAGGGCCTTGTAAGAATCCGGCTTTATTCGCACGAGCAGATCACCTTTTTTGACTGGCATCCCATCCTCAACTGGTAAGTCGATAATCTCACCAGCTACTTCCGGTGAAATCTTCACCTCCGTTTCGGGTTGCACCTTCCCGGTGGCCGAAACGGTCTGCAGAATGGTCTTGCGGACGGCTTTCTCGGTTGTTACCGGGATCGGTTTCTCGCGTTTGCTGGCGATGACCGAGATAATGATCAGTAGCAGTACGACTCCAATGGAGCCGAAAAGGATGTACCGCCTGCGGCGCGAGCGGCGTTTCTTCGCGACTTCTGGAGCAACTGGGGGCTTTTTCAAAATTTGATGCATAGAATGCTCGTTCGGCGGGAGGGAGTCGTCAGAAATTGTCTCAGTTTAGACCTTTGCAAAGCAAAACGGTTCACAAGATCGACAATGGGATGCAACTAACTGGCGATTTGGATTCAACAAACTTTCGACACTTTCATGTCGCACCGTTCCTGAATCCGCTCGATTGCCCACGCTGCATGTTCAGCAATCAATCCGTCTGGATCTGATGCCGCCTGTCTTAGCGCTGGCAGGTCAGCCAAACCGCCGACGTTGCCCAAGGCAACACAGACATTGCGTAAGAAACCGCGTCGTTTAATGCGCTTTATCGGCGAATTCCTAAACAGCGCGCGAAATTCTGCTTCCCCCAGCTTCAAATAATCCCGCAGCAACATGCCTGTCGTCGCTTTACGCGCGAAGAAAGCGGTTTCGCGCGATGCTTGGGCAAACCGGTTCCAGGGACAAGCATCGAGGCAATCATCGCAACCAAAAATCCGGTTTCCGATAAGCGGCCGAAGCCCTAGCGGAATGGCACCTTTGAGCTCGATCGTAAGATAAGAAATGCAACGCCGCGCATCCAAGCAATGCGGAGCAGTAATGGCGCCGGTGGGACAGGCTGTGACGCAACGCTGACACGATCCGCAGCGATCGTGTTGCGCAGAATCCAGCGGCAACTCGAGCGTCGTTAAAATTTCGCCGAGAAAGAACCACGTCCCGAGACGCGTATCGATCAGCATTGTGCTCTTGCCGTGCCAGCCGACGCCAGCTTGAGCAGCGTGATCGCGCTCCAAAATCGGTCCGGTATCGACATAACATTTTTGGATGCCGCCAAATCGGCGAAGGAAATTGTCGATCTTGTCTAGCTTCGCCTTGATAAGCTCATGATAATCGTCGCCCCACGCGTAACGCGCGATTCTGCCGGTAGCTTCATTACCTTGCGCTTTTGGGTGTTCGCCTTGCCAGTAATTAAGTGCCAAAACAATGACCGACCGCGCGCCCGCCAAAACTTTCTGTGGATCACAGCGTTTTTCTTCGCCGCGCTCCAAGTAGCTCATTTCCCCGGCCGCACCTTCCCGTAGCCAGTTGCGAAACTCGCCGGCATGGGGCGGGATAGCGCAATCGGCGACACGGCACGAATCGAATCCAAGCGAGCGTGCACGCACGACGAGATCTTTTTTCAATTCCGCGCCCGACATCCGCGGCGCCACGTTGTTAGTCTCGGATTTGACGGTCATTCTCCGACAGGAAGATCCCTGATGCTTTTTAAAATCAATTCAGCGATTCGTTCGGGTTTTTTTTTGGTAATGTCCACTCGCAAATCGGCTGCGCTTTTATAAATCGGTTGGCGTGCCTCCAGTAATTCCGATAACGTCACTTCGGGATTCGCTGTTCGCAATAGCGGGCGATTATCCAATCGTTGGATGCGGGCGCGAAGTGTTGCCTGGTCTCCATCGAGCCAGACAACTGTCCCCAATTGACGTAAAAGATCGACATTCTCTGCACGCAGAACGATGCCGCCACCTGCTACGATAATCGCCGGTCCTTCTGCGAATAGAGAACGCAATGTTTCGGTTTCGAGCTCGCGAAAACGTTCCTCGCCATGGGCAGAGAAAACTTCCTCGATCGGCATCTTCAGCTTTTGGGAAATGAGTTCATCCGTATCGAACCGGCGAAATCCAGTTTGCCGTTCCAAGATTTTTCCGACGAGAGATTTCCCGGTTCCCATAAAACCGATAAGCACAATCGATCTTGAGCAGGCCACTTCGGAATATGTGAGCGAAGGTAACTCTTGCAAAGAAGATCGAGATTTGATTTCCGGTGCCCACTCAAAAACCGCTTTGCAACTTACTAGGGAAACTGACAGCTTTCCTTAAAGTTAATTTGTATGGCTAAATCGAAGTCCCCGGCGTTGGTCGCCGTCGTCATGGGCAGTGCATCGGATTGGGAAACCATGCGTCATTCGGTCCAACTTCTCGATCAACTTGCGGTGCCTAACGAACATAAAATTCTTTCTGCGCATCGCAGCCCTGAAGCAACGACTGACTTTGCTCGAAGTGCCGCCAATCGCGGTATCCGCGTGATTATCGCCGGCGCAGGTGGCGCGGCGCACCTCGCGGGAGTGATCGCTGCCTACACGTGGTTGCCCGTGCTCGGCGTGCCGATTCAATCGAAAACACTGCAGGGACTCGATTCGCTTCTTTCCATCGCGCAAATGCCGGGAGGCGTTCCCGTCGGCACGCTCGCAATCGGATCGTCCGGCGCAAAAAATGCAGGGCTGCTCGCGGCTAGCATCCTCGCGCTTTCCGATGACAAGGTCCGCAAAAAACTGGAAGCATTCCGGAAAAAGCAAACCGACGCGGTGCTCGCACAGCGAGTGCCGAAGTGAAAACAGAAATCGTTTCCTCCTGTGAGCGTTTGGAAGTAGTAGCGCTTTTGCGCGCGGGCGAAAGCGTCGGCTTGCCCACGGAAACAGTGTACGGCCTCGCTGCCGACGCGCTCAATCCGATCGCAGTAGCGAAGATTTTCGAAGCAAAAGAGCGTCCGCGCTTTGATCCTTTGATCGTCCATTTGCCGGACCGCGATTGGCTCGAAGAAATTGCCTATGTTCCCGCACAAGATCGGCAGTTGATCTTGGAATTAGCGAGCCAGTTTTGGCCGGGCCCGTTCACGATAGTTTTGCCAAAACGTGAGATTGTTCCGGATATTGTGACTGCTGGCCTCGGCACAGTCGCGGTTCGAATCAGTGTGCATCCGGTTTTCTCCGAAATCATTCAAGCATTTGGCGCTCCGCTAGCGGCGCCAAGCGCAAATCGCTTCGGCCGCGTTAGCCCGACAACCGCGCAGCATGTTGTTGACGAGCTCAACGGACGAATCCATCTGATCGTTGATGCCGGAGCGACGACTCATGGAATTGAATCGACCATTGTAACCGTACACGACGGTAAGATCGATATCTTGCGCCGTGGCCCCATCACAGCGGAGCAATTATCTGAATTTGGCACGATCGATATCGTCAAGTCACGCGACAAAGTTTCGGCGCCGGGGCAATTAACCACGCATTATGCCCCCAAAACACCGCTGCGATTGATCGAAGACGCGAATTCTTTTTCGCCGGATAAGAATCAGCGAGTCGGATTACTCGCATGGAACCCCGTTAAATCAGGGAAAACATTTGCGGTAATTCGCTGCCTGAGTGAACGACAAGATTTGCGCGAAGCGGCGACAAATCTGTTTCGTTACCTGCGCGAGCTCGACGCGCGCGATCTCGATCTTATTATTGCGGAACAAGTACCCGATCGGGGACTCGGGGCGGCGATAATGGATCGGTTGCGACGCGCGGCGCACCGTCCGCTGGATGGGCGAGGCAGGCCTGAATAAATCCTTTGAAAAGGGGATGTGGTTTGTTCGGTTTGCTTTGAAACTCGGGATGATACTGACAGGCGACGAAATACGGATGGTCGCGCAACTCGATCAACTCCGCGAGCGTGCCGTCGGGGGATGTTCCCGAGATTGTGAATCCTTTCTTCGTCATGCGGTCGCGATATTTCATGTTGAATTCATAACGGTGTCGGTGTCGCTCGAGCACGTCGGCTTTGCCATAAATTTTTTCGGCAAGCGTGCCGGATGCGATCTTTGTCGGCCACGTGCCAAGCCGCATGCTCGCGCCTTTATTGCACACTCCACGCTGCTCCTCGAGCAGCGAGATGACCGGCTCCGGAACGTTCCTGTCGAATTCAGTGCTGTTCGCGTTTTTGATTCCGCAGACGTTTCTCGCGAACTCAATTGTTGCCACTTGCATGCCGAGGCAGAGACCGAGGTACGGTACCTTGTGTTTGCGAGCGAACCGCGCCGCCTTGATTTTTCCCTCGACGCCGCGCTCGCCGAATCCGCCAGGAATTAGAACACCTGCGACATCTTTGAGCTGGCTGTCAATACCGTCCTGCAGCGATTCGGCATCGATTAGTTTAAGATCGATGCCGCAATCCTGGCTCGCGGCAGCGTGTGTGAGCGATTCGTAAATACTCTTGTAGGCATCTTGTAAATCGATGTATTTGCCGACGATCGCGATCTTAACTCGTTTTTTCGGGCTGACGACTCGCTCGACAAATTTTTGCCAGTCCGCCAGATCGGGCTCGGGAGTTTTGAGGTGGAGAAGATCGCACACGAGTTCGTCGAGCCCCTCGGCGTGTAACATCAAAGGATATTCGTAAACCGTGTGCTCGACATCGCGCGCCTCGACCACCGCTTTTTCTGAAACACTGCAAAACAGTGACAATTTCTGACGCACATCACGGTCGAGTGGATTCTCGGTGCGGCAAATCAAGACCTGCGGCTGCAAACCAATCTCGCGCAACTTGGCGACGCTTTGCTGCGTTGGCTTCGTTTTTAGTTCGTGCGCAGCTTTGATGTAAGGCACCAGCGTGACGTGCATGTTGACGACATTTTGCGCGCCGACTTCGAGAATGAATTGGCGAATCGCCTCGAGGAACGGCAATCCTTCGATGTCTCCGGTCGTGCCGCCAATTTCCGTGATGACGACGTCGTATTTGCTTTCATCCGAAAGTTCACGAATGCGATCTTTGATCACCTCGGTGACATGCGGAATTACTTGCACGGTTTTGCCGAGATAATCACCTCGCCGCTCCTTTAAAATCACGCTCTCGTAAACCTGGCCACTGGTCAGATTGTTCTGCCGCGAGAGAACACAGTTGGTGAAACGCTCGTAATGACCAAGATCCAGATCCGTTTCCGCACCATCGTTCAGTACGTAAACTTCGCCGTGCTGGAACGGATTCATCGTCCCCGGATCAACATTGAGATACGGATCGAACTTTTGAAAGACAACCCGCAAACCCCGTAGCTCAAGCAGCGTCCCGAGCGAAGCTGCAGCCAGGCCTTTGCCTAACGAACTGACAACGCCGCCTGTGACGAAAATGTATTTCATGAGACAGCCCTCCGTTCTGCGCGGGCGAGTTTTCGCTCTAGCGCAATTGCGTCCTCGGGCGTGTCCACGCCGGGCGATCCATCATTCGTGACGAGCACATGAACACTTACACCATTTTCAAGGGCGCGCAATTGCTCGAGCGATTCGGCGCGCTCCAGCAGCGTCGGTTTCCATTTCACAAACTGGAGCAGCGTCTCGCGGCGGAACCCGTAGATGCCCTGATGACGCAGATATTTTATCTGTGAAACATTGTGCGGGTAGGGAATCGCAGTGCGAGAGAAATAGAGCGCTCGCCCCTTAAGATCGAGAACGACTTTGACTTGATGCGGTGAAGACGCTTCCGCCGCATCCTCGAACGAATGTGCCGCAGTGACGATGTCGATCTTGCGATCCGATCGCAGTTTTTCAACGATTCTGTCGATCAAGCGAGGATCAACCAATGGCTCGTCGCCTTGGATATTAACTACGTACCCGAACTGTTTCCCCTTTTTTGCGACTTCGGCAACGCGATCGGTTCCGCTTTGATGCCGTGGGGAGGTCAGCGCAACTTCCGCGCCCCAGTCAAAAGCCGCATTTGCGATACGCAGATCGTCAGTGGCGATGATAACGGAATCCAATTTTTTAGCGCGTCGACAACGTTCCCAGACGTGACGGAGAAGTGGCTTACCAGCAATAAGATACAATGGTTTACCCGGAAAACGCGTGGATCCCCAACGGGCAGGGATTATTCCGGCCGCCTTACTCATTTGCAAGATCGACGATTATCTTCGCGGCTGCGACTAGATCACGCGCGACCGTGTCGGCGACGGTGTCAGTCGTGTCGCTATCGAATCCAGTTTGAACACGAATTGTGCGTACGCCGGCGTTGCGACCGCACTCTGCGTCGATCTCTTTGTCGCCAATAAAGAACGAACTCGATCGATCAATCTCGTGCTCTTGGCTGGCTTGTAAGATCATTCCCGGTGCCGGTTTGCGGCAATTGGAGTGCTGGCCGGGAACGTCGGGACAAAAATAAGTTGCCTCAATTAGATTCGGCCCGAGCTCATGCAACACTTTCTCCTCGACGGCGCGATACTGCTCCATCGTGATAAGTCCGCGCCCGATCCCGCTTTGATTCGTAATGATAATGAGTTTGAAGCCCGCGGCTTTCAAACGGCGCAATGCTTCCGGGATCCCGGGGAAAATCTGAACCTGTTTCGGATCTGAACAATAATCGGCATCGTGCATTATGGTTCCGTCGCGATCCACAAAGACGGCGGGGAACAATTTATCAGCCACGCTCGGGGACCTCCCGAAAACTTGAGACAAGTTCGTCTCTGGTCACAGTCGCGGTCCCAAGTTTGCTGACGACAACGGCGCTTCCGTGATTGGCAATCTCGGCCGCTTCGCTCGGCGTTGCCTCGCAAGCGAGCGCGAGCGTAAAAAGCGCAATCGCCGTATCGCCCGCACCTGAAACATCGAATACCTGGCGTTCCTTGGTTGGGATGTATTGCGGCACTTTATTCTCCTGGAAAAGCATCATCCCGTTCTCGCCGAGGGTGACGAGGAGATACTTGGTCTCCCATTTCTTGAGTAGCGCTTCGCCCGCGCGCTTAAGATCGACATCGTCGGCTGGCGATTCATCCGGATCGCGCCAGGGAATACCAGCCGCGAGAAAGGCTTCGGTGCGATTCGGTTTGACCACCGTCATTCCGCGCCAATCGACAGAGTGACCAGGATTCGGATCAGCCGCTACGATTTTACCGGCAGCATGCGCGTCGCACGCAATTTCTGTAACCAGCTTACTTGTCAGGAAGCCTTTCCCGTAATCTTCAAAAATGATCGCGTCGGTTTCCGGAAGATTGTTTCGAATCGCGGCGACGACTCTTGCAATTTGCGTGGGCGACGGGCCAACAAGCTGCTCGCGATCAACACGAACAACTTGCTGATGACGGGCGATGATGCGGGTTTTGACGATGGTACAAAACGTCTCGTCCTCGATCGCATCGGATATATCGATCTTTTTATCGGCCAATAAGTCGCGAAGCTGTTGTCCACTGCGGTCTTTTCCGAACAAGCCGACCACCGCAACGCGATCGACGAACTCGCGGAGATTGCGCGCAACATTGGCGGCGCCTCCTGGAAAAAATGACTCGCCGGTTACCTCGACTACCGGGACGGGCGCCTCCGGCGAGATGCGCGCCACTTTTCCCCAAACGAATTCATCCAGCATCAAATCGCCAACCACTATTATTCG
>QHON01000089.1 GCA_003218815.1 Verrucomicrobiota bacterium | reverse complement strand
CGCCGCAGACAAAACTCCTACAATGTCATGCCGCGCAAATTACGCCGTCCGAAGACGATTCTCGATCTCGCACTGGGCATGGCGAGGCGAAACGCCTAACGATCCGCAAGCGAATATTCCTCAGCGGAAATCATAGAAACAGGGACCTTTGCAAGACTCGGCACACCCGGAATCTCGATCCAACCGGCCTCATCGAAGAACCACGAACGCCGATCAACTTTGATGAACAAGTCGTGGATCGGCGAAAACAGATGCAATGGAAGCGTCAACTCGCCGGCAAATGGATGGCACCGGTAACGGGCGATGCCAATGCTGCGATTCGTCGCGCAATCCAATACCTCAAGATCGGCCGAGCGGCTGGGAAGACGGATCTGGCACGCGCGTGTTCGCCCAAGCGAATCGCGACCCAAAATGAAAAACTTGTTCCTCCGCATACGAAACGGATCACCGGAAAAGCGAAGATCGACATCGAGGTTGTCACGCGCTCGAGAAACGGAATAAACGGCGCCATCGCGCCAGACAGCGCTCTTGCGTTCGACACGAAGAAAGCGCTCCGGGTGTGCGGCGTATCTAAGAAAACGTCGCCTCGACAGTTTGATTTGCGTTTGATGGCAGCGAATTGCTTCGCGTTTTATGGCGGTCTCCAATTCGGATGATGATAATTCCGCGGCGCGGTCAAAGAACGCGGGGCTGCGGCCGTGCACCAAATAATTCCACTGCGATATTCGCGGTGCCAAAAAGTCGGCGAAGATAAGCCGCATCATCACGGCAACGGCGTTGTGGTCTGGGTGAATGTCGAAGAGTGAAGGCGCAAGGATGTCTGTGGGTGACCAATCGTCGATCACTCGAGCGATTCGCGTGACTGCGCTGTCGCAATCACGCAACAAAAGATCGGTCAGGCCTTGGTCTGGTAGGCCAAGGAATTGAACGTCCGCAGGGCGGATATCGAGAACGCGGAGCGCTGCCAGGGCTTCTGCGCGCCGCAATTTTCCCCACCGTTTTCGATCCGACGGGCTCAGGCTCCATCTTCTTTCGAGCGCTCGCTGCGGCCAGGGATTGTCATCCCCATCTGTGACGTAGACAATGCAAATGGCCGCTCCAACACGAACCGCTTGCTGGAGAATGACGCTACACGCGAGCGTTTCATCATCGGGATGCGGCGCGAATAACATCAGGCGCGACGACGAATCGAACTTGGGGATATCCATGGAGATTGTCTAACACATAGGGACAAGGACAACCAACCGCAAATGCCATCACCACGTGGTCTCTAGGCCTATCGGCCATTTCTCGTGCGATTTGGGCCGGACAAACGTGAAGGGTGAATAATGCAAATCGATGGCGTGCGCCCAGACGAAAGCCAAGGCACCGCTCACGGGCGTAGTTGGCATGAAAAAATGTTTTCCGGGATCGAGAAAGCGCGCACCGCTGTACGCCTGGCCATCCAAAATTCCCCTAACAATTCCCTCGCGTGCGACGATGTCATATGATGCGGGGATCACGCTCTCGAATTCCAGCGTGCCGGATTGCGCACGCGATTCTTTCAAATAGCCGCCGACCACGCGCACCCAACCTTTCACCGGTAGATAATTTCGCGCAACGAACAGGCGCGCAGACCACGATGTCCGACCTCCAGCGGGGGCGGCCAGGCAGGTCCGGGTTTCAACGCATCGTTGCGCCGCAACGTCCACCATCAGATTGCGTTCAATCCGTTCTATCGCCACCGGCTCGAGGATCGGACGAAAACAGCGTTGCCGAAAAATCGTCTCGCCTTTGCAGTCGAAAACGTAATCTTCTGGCTTGGTTAGCTTTAGAACGTCGCGCAGAAGTTCGGTTTCAGCTTTTGCCCCGTTAACCCAAAAAGGTCGCATCAGGAGCGTGGCAAAAAATAGAACGACTACCACGCAAGCCGGCCAGGGCATTTGGCGCAGGCGAGGCGAGAGCCGCGACAGGAGTAGCTCGCTTTCAGAGATTGCCAGGACCGCGGCGCTGCCGAAAACGAATGCGAGTGGATGATAAGGGAGAAAGTCCTGCCGGGTAATCAATGTCCAAAAGCTGTAGAGAGCGGTGAAATAGAAACCGCAGAGGAGGAAGACAAAGGAGCGGCGAAAAGCCAGCGCGCGATCGGGGGTCGCGCACGCGATCAAGCTGGCAAAATAAACTATGAAGGGAAAAACGATCGGAAAGATCATTATCATCCATGGAGGATGATTGGCGTCGACGTGCGGCAGAAAATTGTGAGTAAAAACGCAATAACGGAAATCGCGCCAAATGCCGTTGAGCGCAAAGAATATCATGATGAGAACTGGGACGAGGGCGGCTGCGCCAAGAAATATCGCTCCGCAGCGAAGCAATTGGCTCCACGATTGAATCACCTGTTCGCGGCCTACCAACCGCATCGCGATAAATCCGGCAGCGACGATCGCCAGTAACAAGAGCATCGATTTCATCGAAATCGCGAAGCAAAACCCGAGAAGCAATCCCGCGATTAGCATTCGCCGTCGATTCATGGACCCGCTGATGAGAACGACGACACACATCAACCAAACTGGCGCCCAAAGATTGTCTGTTCGAAATTCGAATGAAGTAAGATGATAAGTGGGGTAAAAACCGGCGAGCAGAACCGCCCACGCGGCGACGCGACGCGAGAAGAGCCGGGCGCCCACCCGGTAAGTGCACCAAGCTGCCACAAAGTACATCGGCAAAAGAATGAATCGCATCCAGTAAAGAATGGTCGGCCGATCTCCGACGAGTCCGAAAATTGGCGCGAAGATGATTTGGAAAAGGGGCATGTGGTTGTCAAAAATATCCCGGTATTGCACGAACCCGCGGGCCCATGCCCAGATTACGTGCATGTGCTGCGATTCGTCGCTGTCGAACCGGTATCGAACGATGTTCACGAGCTTGAACGCGATCATGAGGGCAAACAGGCCCGCGGCGGCCATGAATTCGGCGCGGGGCATCTCGAGATAATTTGCGCCGCGTTCGATCCATGAGCGGAACGCAAATGTAATTGTCGATCTTATCGACGGCCGCTCCATAAAATTGGCGATTAGTTCGCCGTGCACACCTGGTCGGCGCATTTGCGCACAGATTCCGCGTCGCCCCCGCTGATCACCTCCACGCTTTTACTGATGCGCCGCAGTAAACCAGCCACGACATTCCCGGGAGCGCTTTCGCCTCTTTCCGTTCACACGTGATCGCTGGAATGCTCATGCAGTTTGGGCGGAACGGACCCTAAGTGTAGCGACATTCTCCCCTCGACGCAATAAGGGCTGACGCCGCCCACTGATGCGTGATCAAAACGCTTGGCGAGAAAATTTTGGCGGCCCAAACTACTAGGTTGTAGCGTCGGGGAATATGAGCGCGAATGCTGGTCTTAAGTTCCGTTACATCGACGGTATTTCGATGAAAAACTGAATCAAGGCGCTCTTTCTCATGACCCGTAACATTGAAATTGCCCAAGCCTGTGACCGGCTTCGCGAGGAGTCAGAGAGGACGACCGGAGGTGTGCTCGACGTCCCGCCGCCAGCAGAGGATGCACCGGCGCGCGTAGACGAAACTGGGGTGGAGCTAAAACGCGGCGCCTTCTTGAATACGATCGCGATGTTGGCGTCGAATTTCCGCGGCATATTCACATTTCTCGTCGCGCGGATGCTCGGGCCGGCGGCGCTCGGCATATTCTCGGTTGCGTGGTCGACTACTGACATCATCAGCAAGATCGGGGTTCTTGGCCTCGACAATGCGATCACCACATTCATCGCGCGCTCGGAGGCAATGGGCAACCGGGTGCGAAGCCGGGCACTTTTTCGAGCCGCCGTAGTGCTGGGAGTTGCGCAGTCCGTTGTCACTGCTGCGATTGTGATAGTAGGGCTCCGGTTTTTTAACAACCGCCTTCACGTGCAGCCGCAGATGGTTTCTGCGCTTGCGCTGGTTCTCTGCGCGATGCCTGGTCTGGCTCTGTATCGCATCAGTACCGCCATCTCGCGCGGAATGAAGGTGATGCAGCACGACATCTACTCGCGCGGGATGACCGAACCAATTGCAACAACACTCGCCTTCCTCCTTGCGCTCGCCGTCGGCTTCAAGGAGTCCTCGCCGGAAGTGGCTGCAATCGTTGGGACGGCAGCATCAGGACTCATTGCGCTCGCGCTCGCCTCAACATTGTTTCGCCATATGCCGGCACAAACGGACGTTGTGTCGCCTCTCGGCGAAGCACGGTCCCTGCTCGCATATGCGGCTCCCATCAGCATCTATCAGTTGATTAACGCGTTCATTGCCCGGCTGGACCTCATCATGCTCGGCTACTTCGTTGGGCGCGCGCCCGGCGTGACGCTTGCAACCGTCGGTGTTTACAGTGCAGTCATCGGCACCGCGAACGGTCTGCGAAAAGTGAATCAGGCTTTCAACCCCATTTTCGCGCCCGTCGTAGCCGGAATGACCGCGACGGGCGACCACGACGTCGCTGCCGCTACTTACGCTCGCCTTGCTCAGTGGATGCTGTGGATCCTGTTGCCGCTCGTAGCAGTGATGTCGCTCGCGGGCGGCACTATTCTGCTCATCTACGGTCCAGCATTCCAGCAGGGCGGCGTTTGGCTCGGCATCGTCGCTCTCGCCAGCGCTATCAATGCGTTTGTCGCATTAGGCGAAACGGTAATCATGGTGCAGCGGCCGCATTTGAACCTTCTGCATTCGTCAATCACATGCACCGTCGCTGCTGCTGGGCTCCTCTGGTTGATCCCGCGGTTCGGTGCAATGGGCGCAGCGTTTGGTATTCTTTTGCCCTATCTCGTCCAAGGAATGCTACGCTACGCAACACTGCGATGGGTCTTTCACTGGAAAGATTCGTGGAGCGACATTCGCCCACCGCTGATCGCCGCGGGAATCGCGTTTGTTCCCGCTCTCATCTGCCGCGCGTTTCTGGGCGGAATTGCCGGGCAAGTCATCAGCGCCGCGGCTTTTCTGGCAGTCTTTGGTGTTCAATGGTTGCAGCACCATATCCATCGCAAGGACGAATATCCTTAATGCGACGCGAAGACATCCCAGGCATCCCCGAAAATTGCGATAGTTTCGTTGTTGTTGAATTGGCGTCCTTCAGGAACATCATGCAACGATAAGGTCCGGCGTTGCCGAAACACACTCCGCATCATGGCCGATGCGGGCACAACATATCTCTTCACGTTACGCTTTGCGAGACATCCACTGATCCAAATATCGTCCATGTAAAATGCACCCTGGGGCGCTTGGGAATAATCCCAGAGTGACTCGTCGAAGAACCTCGGCTGGATGAAGTAACTCCCACACCCTGTGATCACCGCTGCGGGTTGCGGCTGGCGAAGCTCGCTCGCACGAATCATCTTGGCGTGCCGCCAATCCAGATTTCGCGGCATCGCTGCACCGCGAAAACAAAGAGCCGCCTCAGGTAATTGCTCGTTGTAATGGAGATACGTTTCAAGCGCATCTCGTGGGTAAACGCGATCGTCATCGACCACCATTATCAATGTACTCCCCCGGCCAGCCCCCAGCTCTTCTCGAACGATGGGAATAAACTTCGTGGCCGGCCCCCAATCCCTGCGACAATGCAAAACACGCATTCGCGGCCAACGCGAAATATGTTTCGGCACTGCGTAACGCCGTTGTTCCCGAATCGAAAATTCCGGGATGGCCAGGACGATCTCATCCGGCGGGCGTGTTTGTTTTAGAAGAGACCGAATCGTTGGCCTCAAATTGTTGATTCGGTCGGGCACTGTCGATAGCGAAGCGATTATACGGCGGTTATCGAAGGTGCGGTTGGCGGCCAACGTTTCACGAATGAAGCGGACTTGTTGACGGTGCTTTCTGCCAGCAGGCAGGAGCCGCTTGAAGCCCAGCCCAAGCAAAACAACAACGACCGCGCAAATCAGCGGAAACATGGGGACAAAATCGACATCGTTTGGTGGTCAGAGAATCTTTCGAGACGAGACGGACAACAATTACATCACTCACAGGACTATCTTGCAGCAGCCTGACAGTTAAAATACGAATCAATGGCCGAACAACAAAGAATGCGCTGGTCACTATGACCTCAACCGAGATGGAACAAGGCGATTCCGGCCAACAAGCCCTGATTAAAGCCGTGTTCCTTTTTTTGGCCGCCTTCGCGCTTTACTTTTTCACACATTCGCCGGCGCTCGATGAAATCGATGCTGTGCAATTTGCGATGGGCGTGCGGTCCTTCGACATCTGGCATCACCAACCGCATCCCCCCGGTTATCCGCTCTTCATTTTTTTTGGATGGATCGCGACAAAATTCTTCGCGACGAGCCCAGAAACGTCGTTGTATCTTGTGTCCAGTCTGGGCGGTGCGCTCTTCGTAGCCGCGTGGTTCCTCATCATCAGGTTGCAATTCACAGAGCGACTCGCCTGGTGGATCGCGGCGTGCCTGACGATCACACCAGCAGTTTGGATGACGGCAACAAAGGTTTTGAGCGACTCGCTCGCCGCGGGATTCTTGAGCGCTGAGCTTTTTGCCGTGCTCTGTTTCCTGCGGCGCCAGCATTGGGCCTCGTTGCTAAGCGCATCTCTATTCGGCGCCGCCGCAACGGGCACGCGTCCGCAATTAATTCTCGTTGGCATCGTCATTCTTGTTACGACCCTAAAGCAAGCACGCGCCAGTTGGAAGATGTCGATCGTAAGCGCAAGCACCTTTTTCGCGGGCTGTCTAGCCTGGCTGTTGCCGATGTGGTTCCTGCAATCGCGATTGCGGCCTGACGTTCCTGCCTGGCTTGTCTACCCAAAGCTGGTTTACGGCCAATGGCTTTGGCGCGTGCATCGACCAAGCGTTTATCTTGGGGCGGGAGATTGGAGTCCGCATTATATCGGTGGGCGCGTTGCTTCTCATTTTCTCGGATGGTTCGGGTTGGGCTTTGGTTTTCTTCAATCACCACTCGTCCTGGCAATCGGAGTAGCGATTGCGCTTGTCGGATTTTCCGCGTACGTGTTTTCGCGCCGAGGATTGCAGGACCAACGTTTCTGGAAATTTCACGCTCCTTGGGCGTTGGTGCACATCGCGATCATCTTCATCTGCCTCGGCGGAAAGCAGCGATATTATCTCATCATTTTTCCTTTGCTCCTGATCGCATTGATTCGCGGTTTTTTACGAATGCCCGCTCCCTGGAATTGGATTGCGGCGGCGCTGCCGGCTTTGTTTCTTTACATTAGCATCCCGCTGGCAATTGAAAATCATCGTGGAGAAGCGCCGCCTATTCGACTGGTGCGCTATCTTGAGCAACTTTATCCGCCGTCGCGACGTAAAAACGTTGCCTTGCTCTTCGTCAACGTAAGACGCCATTCCGAATGGTACGCACCCGAGTTTAAAACGTTTCGTGATATCCCATCCCCGCGCCGACTTGCCGGAAGTCTTGGAAAGTGCGACTGCCGCTTATACAGATGATGCAAACGTGCCTTTGCCTGCCGGGTGGAGGCGCGTGCCGGTTGTCACATTTCGGCGTTCCATAATCATCCACGCGAAGCACCATATTCTGTCCCTATTCTTGATCGAACGTAATCCATGAAACGCATCTTTCTGACCGGAGCGAGCTCGGGAATCGGCTTGGCCGCGGCGAGATTGCTCGTCGCGCGCGGAGATGAAGTTTGGGCAACATCCCGCAATCCAGAACGCATTCCCGAGATGCCGCGACTACATCCGATGCGCCTCGACCTGGGCGATCCGCGCTCTGTTGAGGAGGCATTCAACGCCGCGCTCGCGGAGGCTGGTCACTTTGACGTTTTGATCAACAACGCCGGTAGCGGCCATTTTGGTCCGGCGGAAAATCTTTCCGAAAAAGAAATCGCAAGCCAGTTTCAAATTCTCGTTTTCGGGCACCTGCAGTTACTGCAGCTGGCACTACGCGCGATGCAAGCACGAGGAGAAGGTTTGATCATCAATGTCACATCGCTGGCCGGCCGTCTTCCAGTTCCGTTCATGGCGGCTTACAACGCCGCGAAGGCAGCCATGGCATCATTCACCATGTCGATCCAACTGGAGCTGCCAGATTCGCGAGTGCGTATTGTCGACCTCCAACCCGGCGATATTTGCACGGATTTCAACGATGCCGTGACGAAAAGCGACCAGCTCTGGCCGCGATATGAGGCAAGGCTCGCCAAAACGTGGAACACAGTCGAACGCAACATGAAGAAAGCGCCGAAGCCCGATCTGGTTGCGCGGCGTGTCTGCGAACTTATCGATCAGACGAATCCGCCGCCGCGCATGACCGTCGGCGACGGATTTCAAACACAAATCGCGCCGTTGATTTTTAGATTTCTTCCCCAACGCCTCAGGATCTGGGGTCTTAAGAGATATTACGGCATATGATTGCGATCTCCGATGCAGTGATCTTAATGGCCGGATCGGGTTCGCGTCTACGCGGCTCCGACGAAACTTTCTTGAAGCCGTTCGTTCCGGTTCTTGGCCGTCCATTGATTTGTTATACGATCGATGCGCTAATCCACGCGGGAATCAAGAAGGCCAGTTTTATCGTTGGCTACCAAAGCGCTCGGATGATCGAGGCGGTCAAACAGTTGATTCCGTCCAAGATTGAGCCCTGTTTCATCGAAAATCGCGATTGGCAAAAACAAAACGGCGTCTCACTCCTCACCGCGGCCAATCAGGTGACCTCGCCGTTTCTTTTAACGATGAGCGACCATTTGTTTGATCAATCAATTGTCGAGCTTCTGGTCCATGATGCCGTCCTTGATCAACTCAATGTCGCGATCGACCGAAAGCTGGATTCAATTTTCGATGTCGATGATGCGATGAAAGTACAGACTCGCAGCGGCCAGATTCTGAAGATCGGAAAAGATTTACCAGTTTACGATGCAATCGACACCGGTCTTTTTATCTGTCCGCTGGACATTTTCGATCACCTGGAACGAGCAAAACGCGGTGGAGATTGCAGTCTTGCTGACGGCGTGCGATCGATGGCGTCGGAGGGCAAAGCTCGCGCCGTCGACATTGGAAATGACTGGTGGCAGGACATCGACACGCCCGAGATGTTAGCGCGCGCCGAGACACAATTACGCCGGCGGATCGCGCGTCGCGACATCGCTATGGCCAATACTGGATCTGATCGCGGCAATCGCACTCAGAATTACGCTCGCGCCGGCGACAATCATCCAAAGATGCAGGATCCACTCAGCCCGATCGAGTGACGCAAGTATGAGAAAAACGAAGACGGCCATGTCGCGTTTGGTCAGCTGAAAAAGCCACCACACAAATCGGTCGCCGAGATTCAGCAAACCGGAATGCCCGATCATTCCGCGGTGTCTCGCATAAAGCGATTCATGCAACGTGGACGAGGCCACCGACACTTCGCTCTTGCTAGCTCGTAGGAGCGATTCGTTGGCCGTGATCAGGACGGCACAGACAATTCCCTCACTCGAACGATGAAGGCCTAATCCCAGAGCGAGAACATAAAGAAGGCTTGCCAGAAAATCGCAGAAGTGGTCCAAACGTTCCCCGAATTTCGATTCCAAATTCTTCGCGCGCGCAATTTCGCCATCGCAACCATCAAGAATGCTGAATGCTTGAAAAATGGCCGCGCCGATGACAACGTTGAGGTAATCGCCGCGCACCAAAAATACACAGCCAATTAGCGGCAAGAAAAAGATCAATATCGTCCAGGCGCTGGGATGAATTGGAAATTTGAGTAGCAAACGCGTTACGCGACGCGAAATCGGCCGATTCAGAAACCGCGAAGCGAAACCGTCCTGAGGCTTGCTCATTTCGTCAGTCTCCTTTTGAGAATTCGATATGTTTTGTAGCGCCCCGCGCCCATCGCTTCGATAAAGCGATTGACCATGGAGTTGTCTTCTAGCGTCATACTCAGCTCCCCGGTGAAACCGCGGCTACCGCCTTCGGCCATTACTTGCAACACGAGCATCTCGGCGATACCGACACGACGATATTTTTCAACCACGCCCAGCGCAACGAACCGAGCCGTCCTGATCTTCTTCCGGTAATAAAGCAGTCTCAGTAATCCGAATGGCAACAGGCGTCCGTTGATCTTGCCCAGCGCAGAATTGATATCGGGAACGCAGATGACGAAACCCACCGGTCTGTGGCCGATTTCGGCAATCAAAGTCATCCTCGGATCTACCAGCAGCTTCATTTCGCTCGCCATGTGTTCTGCCTCCGCCTCGGTCATCGGGACGAAGCCCCAGTTATTCCGCCACGCTTGATTAAAAACTACGCGCAAGCGCCTGCTCTCTTCCGTTAACAATTTTAAGTTGATCGACCGGATTGCGACGTCGTGTTTCCTGGAGCGCGCGGTTGCAATTTTGCGCAACCGCTCCATCGGCGCCGGAATATCTTTGAACCACCATGCATACCAATCTTTTTCTTTTGTGAAACCGCAGTGTTCAATCAAGCGCGCGTAGTACGGCGGATTATGCGCAGTCAAGATAGTGGGGGAATGTTCAAATCCGTCGATGAGCAATCCGCAGACGTAGTTTGTTGAGTAATCGATCGGGCCCATGATTTCATCGCGGCCTTTCTTTCGCTGCCAACCGGCCGCAGCCTCAAAGAGCGCGGCGGCGATGTTGCAATCGTCAATGCACTCGAAAAGGCCAAAGCAGCCGATGTTCGATTGATGCAGTGAATTGTAGTTCGGATCATCGCTCGCCATAATGCGGCCAACGACTTCGCCGTTCTGTCTGGCGAGAAACAATCCTGCGTCACCGTGTCTGTAAAAGGGATGCCTTTTACGATCAAGGAAGGCCTTTCGTTCAATGATTAATGGTGGCACCCACGCCGGATCGTTTTTGTAAATTCGCCACTGAAATTTAATGAAAGCATCGCGGTCTCGGCGCGACCTGACTTCTGAAACTTCGAGCTCGGACACGAGTGCGGTAACGGTCTACTCCGAATTTTGCGATGTCACCTCGGCTTCCTCCAACGATTCGGCCATGTTTTCCTGGCGGAGAATAAGATAAACTAGCAGCAAATTAAGCAGGGTGAGTTCGAACCAGAAGTACCACATCGGCTGACCAATAAACAGGAGAGCGAACAACACCAGCATCCGCGTGTTTGTCATCAACAGCCCCCACCACTTGAACATTGGGCCGGCCAAATTTCGATAACGCGTTCTTAGCCAGTTCGGGATTTCGCTGTGAAAGTGTTGACCGACTGTATCGCGCAGTCTTTTC
>QHON01000088.1 GCA_003218815.1 Verrucomicrobiota bacterium | reverse complement strand
ATGATTTTGGGGACGGGTTTCGCACCATTCCGTGGCGGGCCATTACGCTTCGCGGAACATTTCGGAATCGAGAAAGTTGCCCAAGAAATGGAACGGCTGGCACAAACTGACGATAAGTTCGCGCCGTGCGAAATTTTGAAGAAACACGCGCGCGAGGGGACGAAATTTTATGAAAGCTGAAATCGCCCCGGAAGATAGGCGTCCAGCCTGTCTCGATTTACGTCAGGTTGGAAATCCGCTGGCCGGGACAATCTGGAAGATTATCCTTCAATGAAGTCGCCCCTCGAGGCTCCCGAAAAACAGGTTGCCGCGGAAACCAGCGCCAAGACGGCAAAGCCCACATCCAGTGCGATCGACACGTCGAAGATGTCGAAAGGCAAGCGCGAAGCACTCGAGCTGGCCGAAGCCTCGCGCGATCCACTGGATGACCGCGGCAGTTTTGCGAGCAATCTTTTCATCGGGCGCTACGATTTCGATCGGATTTATCCCTGGCCGGCGCAAAGCGCCGAAGATCGCGCCGCCGGCGAAGACTTGTTGCGCAAACTCGAAGGTTATTTGCGCGATCATGTCGACCCGGACGAAATCGACCGCACCGGTGAAATTCCACCAGAAAATTTTAAGGGACTCGCGGAGATCGGCGCGTTCGGAATCAAAGTACCGAAGAAGTACGGCGGTCTCGGTTTGTCGCAGTATAATTACGGACGCGCCGCGGTCTTGCTCGGCAGCTGGGACGGAAACGTGGCCGCTCTCGTCTCCGCGCATCAATCCATCGGCGTCGCGCAGCCGCTGCTCTTGTTTGGCACGGAAGAGCAGAAGCAAAAATACCTGCCGCGCGTTGCGGGCGGAGAAATTTCCGCGTTCGCGCTGACCGAAGCGCACGCCGGCTCCGATCCGGCGACGATGAGCTTGCGTGCCGAGCCAACACCTGATGGCTCTGAGTTCGTTTTGAATGGCGAGAAACTTTGGTGTACCAACGGCGTGAAAGCGGGGGTGCTTGTGGTCATGGCGCGGACGCCGCCGAAACTGGTTGGCGGCAAAGATCGCAAACAAATTACGGCATTCATTGTCGATGTGGAGACGCCGGGGCTGAAGATCGCTTACCGCTGCCGCTTCATGGGATTGCGCGCGCTCTACAACGCGGTCGTTAATTTTAAAGATGTCCGTGTGCCGCGCGAAAATATCATCGCGGGCGAAGGCAAAGGCCTCAAAGTCGCGCTTACGACATTGAACACGGGCCGGCTGACATTGCCCGCTGCATGCGTCGGCGTTTCCAAACGGTTGCTCGAGATTTCACGCAAATGGGCTGGCGAACGCGTTCAATGGGGCGTGCCCATCGGGCAACATGCCGCTATCGCCGGCAAAATAGCGGAAATGGCCGGCAACGTTTTTGCCATGGAAGCGATGACATTTCTCAGTTCTTCGTTGCTCGATCGAAAAACGGGCGATCTGCGCATCGAAACAGCCATGTGTAAAATGTGGGCGACGGAAACGACCTGGAAAATTGCCGATGACGCGATGCAAGTGCGCGGTGGTCGCGGCTATGAAACCGCGCAATCGTTGGCCGGGCGGGGTGAACCGCCGATCGCAGTGGAAAGATTTCTGCGCGATTGCCGTGTGAATACGATTTTTGAGGGTTCGAGCGAAATCATGCGGTTGTTCATCGCGCGCGAAGCGCTCGATCCGCACTTAAAGGTCGGCGGCGCGATCTTCAATACGCAATTGCCAAAATCGGAACGACTCAAAGCGGTCTTCAGTTCTGGAAAATTTTATGCCGGTTGGTATCCACGGCAGTGGTTGCCGAATGGTGCCAACAAGATCGACAATCTCCATCGAGATCTGCAAAAGCATGTCGATTACGCAGCCGCAGGGAGCAAGAAACTCGCGCGGGGTTTGTTTCATGCCATGACGCGATTCGGTCCCAAATTGGATCGACAACAGCTATTGCTCTCGCGTTTTGTCGGTATCGCAACCGAATTGTTTGCCATCAGCGCGACCTGTTCCTATGCGCAGTGGCTGCTCGGCCAGGGCAAACCGGGCGACGAAATCTTGGCGCTCGCGGATTATTTTTGCCGCTCCGCGCGATTGCGGATCGACACTCATTTCGCCGGAACGCAGCGCAACGTCGACAAGCGCGGTTATCAGCTCACGCAAGAATTGCTCGCCGGAAAATACGCGATGTTGCGCGACGGCATTGTTTAACTGTGGAAGCAGCCGTGTCGGCTGCATTCGAAATATTTGGCAGGCGGCACGCCTGCTCCTACAATTTCCCGCATCCGTCCTACTACGGTTGACCAAACAACCGGCGACAGCTACCATCAGCGGATGAGTATGCCGCCCGTGCTCACGGAAGCGGCTTCGCCTCGAAGCCGCCTCAAAAAGAGCGAAGACAAAAATCACATACCAACGTCGAACGTCTTGCAGACGATCGGGCAGCATGTCCTGCTTGACGGTTTCAAGGTCGTTGTTGATCTCGAAAAAAGTCGCGGTTCGTATTTGTATGATGCCGCCAGTAATCGCCGGCTGATTGATCTTTACGGTTTTTTTGGCTCAATGCCGGTTGGTTTCAATCATCCATACTTCGCCAATGTCGCTGTCCAGCGCGATCTCTTGCGCGCGGCAAAAGTCAAAGTCGCGAACTCAGATGTTTACTCGGAGGGCTACGCGGAATTTGTAGAAACTTTTGCGCGGATCGTCGGACTCCGACCACTCGAACGCTACCTGTTCATCGAAGGCGGCGCGCTCGCGGTCGAAAATTGCTTGAAGGCAGCGATGGATTGGAAGGTGCGCAAGAACAGGGCCGCTGGTCATGGTGAGGGCGGTACTCAGATTCTGCATTTCCGTCACGCCTTTCACGGGCGCACAGGTTACACCATGAGCTTGACGAACACGGATCGGCGCAAAACAGATTTGTTCGCCAAGTTCGATTGGCCACGGGTTTCCTGCCCACACATCAACTTCGCTTTGCCCGAATCGGAGCAAGAACGCGACGTGATCGACCGCGAAAAGAAATCGGAAGGTGAGATTCGAAAACTTATTGATGAACGCAAGATCGACATCTGCGCCATCATCATTGAGCCAATCCAGGGTGAAGGCGGCGATAACCATTTTCGCGGTGAATGGCTGCAAACGCTTCGGCGCACCTGTGACGAAAATGACATCCTCCTTATCTTCGATGAAGTGCAATGCGGGATGGGCGCGACCGGCCGCAATTGGTGCTGCGAACATTTCAACGTTGTGCCTGATTTGCTCGCGTTTGGAAAAAAGGCGCAAGTGTGCGGCGTGATGGCCGGGCCGCGGCTCGATGAAGTGAAAGATAACGCGTTTCGGTTATCGAGCCGGCTAAATTCAACCTGGGGCGGGAATTTCACCGACATGGTGCGCTCGACTCATTACCTGCGCATCATCGAGGAAGAACATCTCGTGGAGAATGCCGGCAAAGCGGGTGCCCATTTCCTCGACCAACTTCGCGAGCTACAGCGCGAAGAGCCGACGATCTCGGCCGCGCGCGGACGAGGGCTGTTTCTCGCTTTCGATCTTCCGGATCCAAAAACGCGCGAGGCATTTTGGAAAGGTCTTTTCGATCTTGGTGTTCTAACGCTCCGTTCCGGTGAAAACTCCATCCGGTTCCGGCCCGCACTCGATATCACGGCCGAAGTTATCGATGAAGCGATGGACTTGATGCGGCAATACTGCCGCGAGCGCCGCAAATAATTTTCAACATTGGGGAGCCCCGGCGCCCCGATCCGCATTATGCAATCCGTTCTCGAAAAACTCGACATCGCTGACGAAAGTCCCGGCGTTTTCTGCGGCGAATGGCGAGGCGGCGGCGGGAAGATCGACAAGATATCGCCGATCGACGGGCGAAAACTGGCCAGCGTTCGCACCGCTTCCGCTGAAGATTACGAAGCCGCGATTAGCTTCGCGCACGAAGCATTTTTAAAATGGCGCGTCACACCTGGGCCGGTGCGCGGAGAAACGGTCCGACGTTTAGGCAACGCGCTCCGCGACGCCAAGCATGAACTTGGTCAGCTCGTGACGATGGAGTCCGGCAAAATTGTCGCTGAAGGCGAAGGCGAAGTGCAGGAGATGATCGACATCTGCGATCTGGCAGTCGGTCAGTCCCGTATGCTTTATGGGTTAACGATTCAATCGGAACGCCCAAACCATCGTTTGATGGAACAATGGCATCCGCTCGGCGTCGTTGCCGTCATCAGCGCATTTAATTTTCCAGTCGCGGTTTGGTCATGGAACGCCGCACTCGCGGCTGTCTGCGGCGACGCCACCGTTTGGAAGCCATCGGAGAAAACTCCCCTCAGCGCTATTGCGGTGACGAAGATTGCCGAGCGCGTTTGTCGCGAGACAGGCGCTGATCCGGCGATTTTTACTTTATTGATTGGCGATCGAAAGACAGTGGGCCAAAAATTGGCCAATGATCGCCGCATCCCATTGGTATCCGCGACCGGCTCGGTAGGCATGGGTTTGAACGTTGCGAAAACGGTCCATGGCCGGCTGGGAAGAACCATCATGGAGCTTGGTGGCAATAACGCGCTCGTTGTCGCGCCGAGCGCCGATATCGATATGGCCACGCAATCGATCTTTTTCGGTGCCGTCGGCACGGCCGGGCAACGTTGCACGTCCACGCGACGCGTGATCATGCACGAATCAGTCGCGTCGAAGGTTCGTCATAAACTTTTGGCGGCTTACAAGAGTTTGCCGATCGGGAATCCACTCGATAAGAAAACGGTGATGGGACCATTGATCGATAAGAACGCTGTCGATCTTGTTCAGCACTCGATTCAACGATTAAAAGATGAAGGCGGCGAAATCCTTTACGGCGGCGAACGGCTGAGCGTTCCCGGCGACTGCTATATGAAGCCTTGCCTGGCGACCGCAAAACCTGATTTTGACATTGTGCAGCATGAGACGTTTGGGCCGCTGCTCTATCTGATGACCTATCGCGATTTTGATGAAGCGATCGCGATCCACAACAACGTTCCGCAAGGCCTGACCTCGTCGATTTTCACGAACGATGTGCGCGAAGCCGAGAAATTCCTCAGTGTCGTGGGAAGCGATTGCGGAATTGCCAATGTGAACACTGGCACGAGCGGCGCGGAGATCGGCGGCGCATTCGGCGGCGAGAAAGAAACCGGCGGTGGGCGCGAGAGCGGAAGCGATTGCTGGAAGAGTTACATGCGCCGGCAGACCAACACGATTAATTTTTCATCAGAGCTGCCGTTGGCGCAGGGAATCGAGTTTGGGGCAGGTGCGGGAAGCGGGACGGCATAGGTGGATCGGCCGCTCCGCGGCGAGCGGTTAAAATGGCGGCACAGCCGCGTAAATTTAACCTCGAGCAAGGGACTTCTGGTTCCCCCTCTAAGCTCGAGCCGTAGTCAGCTCGAAGAGTTCGTCAAGGTTCTCGGCGGTCTCAACACTCATGATGAAGTTCTGCAACTTTTTGCATTGATCTTTGCCGATCACATCGCCGCCGAGTGCGTTAAATTTTACCGCGATTTCTTCCTCGGTCATGGGGTCTCGTGGATCGCCCTTGGGCACATCGACACGCGTGGAATATGATTTGCCGTCGTTGGTCGTGATGGTCACGCGACTTGGCTGGAATTTAGGGAAGAGCGCTTCGAATTCGTCATTCGCGACCACCTTCACCTTGTCCATGATTGGAATGAGCGACTTATCACGCACGCGTTCTTCTCGGAATTGCAATGGCGTCACCATCCCGTCCACGAGTCCGACGGCCATGCAATAAGGCAGCGAATGATCGGCGGTCTCTTTAGAGTCAGGTCGATACTTGTGCGGATCGCCAAGGATATCGGCCGCGCGCGCGATCACTTCGACTTTAATTTCCCTCACGTCGCCGGCCTTGATGTTGTGTTGCTTGACCGTCTTCATCATAGCTGTGAGCGGCGAATGGCTGAGCGCCTCGATCGGGAAACTCTTCATCCCGCAATCGAGAATTCGGTAATGCGAGGTGCTTGAAGTTGGAAGGTCTCTCACTAACGCTTCGCCATCGAAAGTGGCCGGTTTTCCTTTGTATTGCACGTGCTTGAACACGGCAAAGAGTCCTTCTTTGCCATCGATGATGTGCTCGGGTCCTGAGAATCCTCCTCTCGCAAGGAGCGCGCTCTCGGCCCCCATTCGTCCCGCCCAGGGATCGACGGTGTTCTTCATGTTCGTCAATTTGCCCGCCGTGACCGCGCCTGGACAAAATGTTCGCGCTGCGCTGATGCCTATCGCCGACACCATTTGTTCCGGTGTAAGATTCAATACGCGACCCGCCGCGACCGGCGCGGCGAAGGCGCTCAAGGTCGCGTGATGCCAGCCATATTCGCGCACGCCTGGCCGACCGACTTCGCATAGACGCATTTCAATTTCGTAGGCGATGATCGTAGCCAGAATCAAATCTTTGCCGCCGAGGCCCTCGCTTTCACACAGTGCCAACGGAGCGGCGATAAGATCGCTCGGATGACACGGGTCCGCTTTCCAATAGATGTCGTTGTAATCCATCGCCCGGATCATGTGACCGTTTAGGAAGGCCGCATCGACCGGGTTGGTCTTAAAGCCTGAGACGAAAGTCGTGGCTTTGCCGTCACCGCCACCGCGCATGGCGCGGTAATGCTTGAGCAAGATCTTGGCGTCATCCTGCTGGCTGCCGCCCAGAGCGCAGCCGATCGAATCGAACCAAAATAATTTCGCAGCCTGAATCGCTTCCGGGGAAAGATGCTCGTATTTCAACGCGCAAGTCCACTCGGCGATGGTGTGCGTCAACAGACGCTTTGATTCGGCTGGATGGAATGACATGATCTCCTTGTCTTGGTTTATGACCTTGACCGGGCCATTTAGATTTTCAAGCCGCTTCCCGTCGGTGACGCAAGAAATAGGGTGAAAAACCTCGCTTTTTTACGGCAGTTCGCAGCCCAATTATCGCAGCTTTGCCTTCTATGTCGCTTCTCCTACTGCGCCATTCAGTGTCCAGCGTTCAATGAATTGCCTCCAATGAGGGACTCGCAATCCTTTCTTAAGTGCTACGAAAAGATCTTACGAGCGCGCAATAGTTGATGGAAGTGCTATCGTTAATCGTTAACCAGGAAAATTTATGACCGGAGTAACAAAGACTATTATGAAAACATACAGCTACAGTAGCCGCAGGACCCTCATTCTGATGACCACGTGCCTTTTCTTTCTTAGTGCATATGCAGCTAGTCAGGCGATGAGCTCCGACGCGCAGTCACGTCGCGCCAGCGCCGGAGGCTCTACCGTTATGCAACCTGTTAATGGTGCTGCTCGTTTAATCATACGCCGGGACCCTGCTCTCGGTAATTATTTGATCGCCCACTTGCGTATCGATGGCGTGACGGTTGCAACCATCGGATATGGGCGCACCTATGAGGGTTTCCTGCCACCTGGACGGCATGTTTTATCACTGCTGCCAACTCCCAATCCGAATTGGCGAAACGCGCCGGGAATGATTCTGGATGTGCGAAGCGGCGAGACCTACAACTTCACCGCAATAGGAGATTCAGGGTATTTGATTCTGTTGCCGCCCGAAGTTGCGCAAGAACGTCCCCGTGGCCGGTAGTGAACAAGGACCGGCGCAGCACGCGCCGTGGCGCGGCAGAGCTTGAGTCCGCTCAGAGCGCAGCCGATCGAATCGAACCAAAATAATTTCGCCGCTTGAATGGCTTCCGGCGAAAGATGTTTCGTAATTCAGCGAACAAGCCACTCAGTGATGGCGTGCGAAAGAAGACGTTTCGATTCAGTTGCTTGGTGTGGGATGACGATGTCGATCTTCCCAGATTACGAGCTTGATCACGCCGTGCAGATTTTCAAGCCGCTCCCGTAGGGCTGGATAAATCTTATGGGTCCGAGCAAGCCTTCGTTTAAGTGACTCCTGTTCGCCTCACGGTATTTCGTAAATTTCTTTGAGGAAACATTTGTTCATGCATCTGCCGCCATCCAAGCACGCTTCCAAGTTCGGTGTGATCAAGCTTCACTTTAGAAAAAGAACCCGCACCCTCACCTACGAACAAAAAGGTGGTTGGCAAAGCAGGGCGGACGTCAACGGCATCAGCCTCGATGCGCATATTCACGCGCTCTATGGGCTGGTTTTACAACACGCCGGGAAAAGCATCCTGATGATCGGGTGCGGCGGCGGCACTCTCGGTACCATGCTGGCTCGAGCAGGGAGGCGGGTATCGCTTGTTGAGATTGACCCGGTCTCAATCAGGCTCGCAAAGCGCTATTTTGGTCTGCCGCGAAACATCTCATGTCATGTGTGCGATGGATTGGCATACATGCAAAAAAACCGGCGGCAATATGATGTGCTCATTGTGGACGCTTTTACCGGCGAGAATATTCCCG
>QHON01000087.1 GCA_003218815.1 Verrucomicrobiota bacterium | reverse complement strand
AGCTTAAGCGCGCCTACGGTTTTCGCTTTCAACGCAATTCCTTCGGTGACGCAGCAATCCAGCGCCCATTGCGCATACTCCTGCCAGCTGCATTCGCCTGCGTTGGCGAAATGCAAGATGCCGCCTTCAACATCTTGCTCAAAAAACTGCAGTAACATTTGGGCGAGATCGCGCGTGTAAGTGGGTGTGGAAAATTTATCGGCGATCGCATCAATCTGTTCGTTTTCGCGGGCGCGGTCGATCATGGCATCAATAAAACTCGGCCGGTCGGGGCCGAAAACCCACGAGATCCGCACAACCAGATGTCGAACTTGGGTTTGTAAGACGAATTGCTCCCCTGCCCTTTTCGATTCGCCGTAAACGCTGATCGGATTTGCCGGATCGTTTTCGATGTAGGGTTCGCTCTTTTCGCCATCGAATACGTAATCGGTACTGAAATGGACCAGCTTCGCGTTCTTGTCGCGGCAAATTTCCGCCAGAATTCGCGGCGCGTCCGCATTGATCCGAAAAGCCTGGTCGCGCTGGGTTTCGCAAAGATCGACATTGGTAAACGCAGCGGCGTTGATCAGAAGATCGAAATCGATCGCGCACAGTTTCCTGCGCATCTCATCGCGGTTTGCGAGATCGAGTTGCGCGTGGTTAAAACCAATAAGGCCGAACTTTTCTCGATACGTGCGAACGAGCGCGGCGCCTAACCGGCCGCCCGCGCCGACGATGACAAGTTTCATTTCTTAAAGCAGAGGCGCTGTTTGAACATCGACCTCTTTATTTCAGCGATCCATGCACCGTCGATACAACTCAATAACGCTCCGCGCGTTCGAGCAATGGTTGCCACCATGATTGATTGTCGATGTACCATTGAATGGTTTCGTCGAGCCCGTCCTTGAAGTTGGAGCGCGGTTTCCAGTTTAACTCCCGCTCAGCAAGAGAGGAATCGATCGCGTATCGGCGATCGTGTCCAAGTCTGTCAGTCACAAACGAAATCAAGCTGTGGGGTTTGGCCAGCTTATCGAGAATCGTTTTCACTACATCGATATTCAGCATCTCGCCGTCGCCGCCGAAATTGTAAATCGATCCCGGGTTCCCCTCGAAAAGCGCGGCTACAATGGCGGCGCAATGATCTTTCACATGAATCCAATCGCGCACATTCATTCCGTCGCCATAGACTGGCAACGGCTCCTCACGCAGCGCTTTGATAATCATGAGCGGAATTAGTTTTTCCGGAAATTGATATGGCCCGTAGTTGTTCGAGCAGCGCGTCACCAGCACTTCCTGCCCGTATGTTTTGAATGAGGCGAGCGCGAGGAGATCAGCGCCGGCTTTGCTTGCCGAATATGGCGAGCTCGGATCGAGCGGCGATTGCTCGGTGAATTTGCCGGTCGGGCCGAGCGAGCCATAGACTTCGTCCGTCGAAACTTGGACGACGCGTTGCACGCCGTGCCGCCGTGCACAATCGAGGAGCACGCTTGTGCCGACGACGTTCGTATGGATGAAATTGAGCGGTGAATTGATGCTGCGATCGACATGCGACTCAGCGGCGAAATTAATCACAGCGTAAAATTGATGCTCAGTCATGAGCGCGTCCATCTGATCGGCGTTCGCGATGTCGGCTTTGAAAAACTCGTAGCGCTCGCCATGTTCTTCGACCACGCCGTCGAGATTGGCGAGATTGCCCGCGTAAGTGAGCACGTCAACGTTGGTCACGTACGCCGGCTTGTAATGTTGCAGAATATACCGAATAAAGTTGCTCCCGATGAACCCGCAGCCACCGGTTACGAGAATGCGCATTGCAGCGCGTACTAGCAGCGGCGAGGGCGGCGCGCTAGCAGATTTTCCAATGCTGCGCAATCAACTGGACGCGTGGAGAACGCGACTCGCAGAAACGGGTTGGACACCCTGGTTGATTCTTGGGCTTGCCGTTTTCCTGCGCTTTTTTCTGCTTGGCATCAAGCCACCGCATTTCGACGAAGGAATCAATGGGTGGTTTGTCGACCAGATGATGAAAAACGGATTCTATAAATACGACCCGACGAATTATCACGGGCCGCTTCATTTTTACGTTCTGCTCCTCTCGCAAACCTTGTTTGGCCGAAATGTCTGGGCGTTGCGGCTGCCGGTTGTGCTCGTGAGCATCAGTTGCGTGTGGCTTACATTCAAGTTCGAGCCATTCGTTGGGCGAGCCGTAAGTCGAATGGCGGCACTGGCAATGGCGGTATCGCCCGGGTTCGTTTTTTATGGACGCTACTCGATTCACGAGGTGTGGCTCGTGCTCTTCTCGATGTTGTTCATCCTCGGCCTGCTTGGTCTCTGGAAGGCTGGGACACCCGATTATCTTTGGTGTGCCGGCATGGGTTTGGCTGGCATGATCCTGACCAAGGAAACTTACATCATTCACCTAGGCTGTGCCGCGCTGGCCGCGCCGGTCTTAGTCGCTTCAAACCGTCTCCATCGTCTCCCCGACGCGCCGCCGGCAAAACAAACTTGGGATTATGTCGACCTAGCGTTCGTTATCAGTGTGGGCGCAGCCGCCATCATTTTCTTTTATTCCGGAACATTCTTTCACTGGAGCGGGGTAAAAGGTTTGTATCAATTTTACCAGGCCTGGTTCGCGACCGGCCATGAAGGGCATGGTCACGAGAAAGAAGCTTATAATTTGATTTGGAAGGATCACTCATGGATCAACTACTACTGGATTGCGCTTATAACTCGGTACGAGTGGCCAGTCCTCGGCGGCCTGACTCTTTGTTTGTTCTGCCAGAGGTTTAAGAACATAAGCTTACGTTATCTGGCAATCTATGGCGTCGGAACACTCATCGCATACAGCATCGTTAATTATAAGACGCCGTGGTGCATCATTAGCTTTATTTGGCCCTTTTTGTTCATGTTTGGGGGAGCCATGCTTGTTATTCCTCTGAGGTATCGCCTCGCAACGTATTTCGTATCGGCCATCCTATTGTGTGTCTCACTGGGATCGACGATCTGGTTGAATTACTTCCGTTGCACGACAGACACTGAACCGTACGTCTACGTTCAGACTTACAACGACATCTATAAATTAACGAGACCGCTGCTGGAGTTGGCGAAAAAGGACCCCAGAAATTACCAGCTAACGGGCAATATGATTCGAACGAGCACTTACCCGCTTCCATGGATTCTCGGTGATTTCCCGCACATCGGCTACTACGAGCACGAGAATCTCCCCGCAACGCTCGACGCCGATTTTCTCCTCGTGCAAGAAGATCGGATTAAAGACGTCGAAGCGAAACTGCGTGGCACCTATTATACTGAACCGCTACGGATTCGCGCTTACCAGGATACTTCGAAGCTCTATTTAAGCGCCAAAGTCTTCAAGGACTTTTTTCCGGACCGATTGCCCGATTTCAGAGGAAAAGGGCCAGGGTAAGATCAAATCGCGTTTCGATGAAATGGCTTTCCGCCGGCCTGATCTTTGTCAATTTGTCAACCGTTTGCGGCCTCCTTTTGGGAATGGCAGGCAACGGCTTAAATGAACTGAGCGCGGTTCTAGCCCTTGTATCAGGGGGAACATTCGCTCTTGCAGCCTATCTTGGGACTTCTGACAGTGCCACTCGACACAACATCTCGAATTCTCCAGCCGGAGAGTCGTTCAGATCACCGCCGCTGAAGCGTTATGGTCACGTCTGGTTCTGGGCCATGGCGGCATGCTTCGCTTTGTTCGCGCTTCGTTCGTTTTGCTGGTTGCTCTACGTCGACGGCGAACAGCTAAGGATTCAATCGCCAAATAATCTCGGCGATCTGGCGCTGCACATCACATACATTAGGTATTTCGCAAACGGAGTTTCACTATGGCCAGCTAATCCCATTTACGTTTTTAGCGAACATCTGCGATATCCGGCAGGCATGGATTTGTTCAACGCGCTCTTGAGCTACCTACACGTCGATCTAATTCGCGGCTTGGTCTGGACCGGATTACTCGCTTCGATCGCGACGTTCTACGCATTTTTCCGTTGGGGCGGTATGTTCGGCATCGCCGGTTTCTTATTTAACGGCGGCGTAGCAGGTTTTGAGTTTCTCAAGACCCTGAAGTTTGGCGACTATCAAGGCGGTAAAACGATCGCCTGGAAAAGCATTCCGCTAACCATGTTTGTAACTCAACGTGGATTGCTCTATGCAATCCCCGCCGGATTGCTTCTGCTCTGGAGCTGGCGTGAAAGATTCTTTAGAATCGGAGAAGGGAATTGTCATCGCGCTCCTCTGCCATTCTGGGTCGAGCTGGCGTTGTACGCCTCGATGCCACTCTTCCATTTTCACACTTTTCTCGCTCTCAGCATAGTTCTGGTTTGTCTTTTCGGTCTTGAACTGGTCAATCAACTAAAACTCACTTTCGACCTCATCCGTAGAGAAGGAATTGCCGGCCTGCGTTCCTTAATCATAGGCAAAACCAGATGGGGTGAACTTTTTAGCGATACGCGGATCCGCAAGCACGTTGCGCTGCTTCTCGTTAGCTCTGTTGTTCCGGCAACTTTTTTCGTTTGGTTGATCACCGACCAGTTCCACGCCAGATCGGTCCTCGAGTGGCACCCTGGCTGGGTACAAAACGACGACGATTTCGCCGCGCCGTTTTTTCAGTTCTGGCTGATGAACTTCGGGATTTGGGTTCCCCTGGTTTTTGCGCTGATTGGCTTGAGCGGCTGGAATGCGTGGAAATCCGGTTGGCGTTGGGGCAAAAACCTTCCGGAGGATGTCGCCTTCCTTCTTCCCGCCTCAGCGATTTTCATTCTCGCATTCTTTGTCCAAACCGCGCCGTGGGGATGGGATAATCTCAAACTTATGATTTGGGCTTACTTTTTAGTGCTTCCGTTTTTGTGGAGTGATCTGATTATCCGTTGGTCGATGCCTATTCGCATCGCCGTCTGGATCGCACTTTTCGGTTCAGGATTCATCAGTCTGTTCGGTGGACTCGCCGCAGGCCGACCTGGCTTTGAATTTAGCGATCGCGCGGAACTTGATGCGATCGGCATCGCTGCCCGAAGGCTACCGGTAGAAGCCCGATTCGCCGCCTATCCGATTTATAATCATCCTCTCTTGCTTCAGGGCCGGAAGGTTGTGCTCGGTTATCCAGGACATCTTTGGACAGAGGGGTTCGAATACACCGATACCTACAACTGGCTTACAAAGCTGATGCAAGGCTCGGCGGATTGGCGCGAGATCGCCCGGGCTTTGCGCGTTCGCTATCTCTTCTGGGGACGGGAAGAAATGATCAATTATCCCGCGAGTAAACGCCCATGGGAAGCTACCGCCCCGCTCGTCGCATCCGGCAATTGGGGCGCGATTTATGATTTGGAGCCGACAGCGGTCCGGCCTTGAACCGTTATCCCGGCAAAGCGTTAACGGCTTGAAGCGCCAAGCTGCACTGGCGTTTTGGTCAAAACCAATTCTCCTTCCGAGACGCACTTGCCGTTCACGACTGCATCGACTCTGAACTGCAACAGCTCCCCCATTTCGGCGATTTTTTCGGCGCGTAAAACAATGCGTTGTTCCGGCCGGACGGCGTCGAAGAATTCATATTTCGAATTACGGAAAGAAAAAAATGGTCGTGCGGCAAGTCGAAATTGAGACGGGATTTCGATGCGACCTTCGTTTTTTTCGCGCGCGTAAGCTGACTCATCAGATTGAAGCACCGTCAGGTTCGCGATTTCGTTTCAACCGCTGACACATGTGCACTGCGGCCGCTACGCGCGCGCCCAATGCGATCCTTCCGCCGCCGTCGAAATGGATGCGCGAGGAAGACGAAATAGATCGCGTTCACAAGATCGGCAAAGCTGCAAGGCGGACTCGTTAAGGTAATTCGCTCACTCCGCAATGCGGTGAGAACATTTTCGAAGGTGAGCTCAGCCGGTCTGGGGATGTTTGTGTAATGCCGACCGAAGGCGTCCAGCCGGTGCGCATCGGATGTAGCGACTAATGGCTTGCCAAATCGCCGGGCAACTTTGGCCGCGCGGCGATTCGGATTGAAGAGCCCCTTGTGAAAATGGCAGATCTCAATCGCGTCAAAGCAATCGATGTTCTCTAAAAGCCGCGGCCCGATCGAACCGCCAAAAACATAAAATGGGTGGGGCGCAATCGTAAAGATCGAATCTCCACGCTGGGCACGCAGCTGCCGTAGATCATCAAAATTTCTTAGCTCCGCGATTTCTTTGGGAGTCACATTCAGGAGAATGACATCAGCTCCGCGTAACCGCACCTCAGCTGCGGGAATGAGCAAGATGCCCATTGCTGCCGCATCGGCGAAGACTTCCTGTCGATCAAAGACGGCATCATGCAATGTGATGGCGAGAACGCCAAACCCAAGCGAGCGCGCACGCGCCAGCAGTTGGTGCGCCGAATAATCGACGGCGTCCTTGGGATCATCCAGCGTGTGGATATGGAGATCGACTTTGATCCAGCCGCCATCATCATTTCTCGCCATGGATCAAAATGTAGCCGCGGATTGGGAGGATTCCACGGCATAGGTTCGTTCTCGGGTTCGCATGGCCACTCTCGCTCGATCCTGATTTCGATCACCGGGACGCTCATCAGTACAAAAGCTCGTCCGACAAAGCGCTTGCGAGCCACTATCAACAATTTACCGTTCACCAGCACTCTTCACTGGCTCGGGTGGTGGAATGGCAGACACGTACGTTTGAGGGGCGTATGCCGAAAGGCATGCGGGTTCAAGTCCCGCCCCGAGCACTACTTGATTTACATCGCGGAGTTGTTCCGCTTGCTCGCCAGCTAATCGAGGGACCTTCGCTTCGCCGCAATTAGACCTTTCCGCATTGTTCTGCATTCGATAGCTTCGTGGCAATATGGATTCGCTTTATCTTGTCGGCGTCGCAGTACTGGCGCTCTTCGCGTTCGTGCTTGCGATCATCCTTTTTAACTTCTTCGGTCTCTGGATCCGGGCGCGAATCGCCAATGCGCCGGTCAGTCTCGGCAAAATGGTCGGAATGCGACTGCGCAAAGTCCCCGTCGGCTTTATTGTCGACAACCGCATCACGGCAGTGAAGGCTGGTCTTGACGTTCGCAGCGACCCGCTCGAAGCGCATTATCTGGCTGGCGGAAGCGTTGATCAGGTCGTTCTCGCCTTAATTGCGGCAGACAAGGCCGGCATTTCGCTCGATTTTAATCGGGCTTGCGCCATCGATTTGGCTACCAAAGGGACCGGCAAGACTGTGCTCGAAGCGGTCCGCACCAGCATCAATCCGAAAGTGATTGACGCCCCCAGTCCGGATATGGGCCGGGCGACCATCGACGGCGTCGCTCAAGATGGCATCGGTGTGAAAGTGAAGGCACGCGTTACGGTACGCTCGCACCTTGATCGGTTCGTCGGCGGCGCTACAGAGGAAACGATCATCGCGCGCGTTGGCGAAGGCATTGTGAGCGCGATCGGCTCGGCCCATTCCTACAAGGACGTGCTGGAAAATCCCGATCGCATTTCAAAAACCGTGCTCGCCAAAGGTCTCGATAGTAATACCGCGTTTGAAATTCTCTCGATCGACATCGCGGACGTGGATGTCGGTGATAATATCGGCGCGAAGTTGCAGACGGAGCAAGCGGATGCAGACAAGCGTGTCGCACAAGCGAAAGCCGAAGTGCGCCGTGCCGCCGCTGTCGCCGTAGAACAGGAGATGCGGGCCAAGACGCAAGAAATGCGAGCAAAGGTAGTCGAAGCCGAAGCGCTCGTACCGCAAGCAATGGCAGACGCATTTCGCTCAGGGAATCTCGGGATAATGGATTACGTGAGGATGAAAAACGTCCAGGCAGATACTTCGATGCGCGAATCAATCGCCGGAACCGAGAAACCGCGGGCGGAAGGAACCTGATTTGTTAAAGCGTTGAAGCGAACCCTATGTTAACCGTTAACTTTTAATAAATTTGACGATTAGAGTATGCATTTCGAAAATCTGCTTTTCATTCTGCTGATCGCGATGGCGGCGTTGTTGAGATTGCTCGCGACCAAGGCCGGCAACGCGAAGAAGGGGCCGCAGAAAGTGGATCAGGGCCCGACAATTACGCCAAAGATAGGCGAGTCAATTAGGCGAGCGCGAGTCGAATCGGACGAAGAACGCATTCGCAAATTTCTCGAAGCGCTCGGGCAGCCGACGACGGCGAAACCGCCTCCGCCGATTGTGCCGCGCACAGATATTCCGCCGCGACCTGTGGCACCGGTGCAACCTCCGCCCGTTCCGAGTGCTCGCAACGTTTTCACCCACAGAAAGAGGCAAATTGTCCAGCCAACCGAATATCTAGCGCCTGCGCCAACCTTCCAGCGTCACGAAACCCCACCGGCACGCGAACTGCCGGCTTCTAATAAATCGCCGGTCGAACCATACGCCATCGATACTGAATCAAAAGCAAAGGTCGGACGCGTCGGGACAGACATCGCTACGCTTCTCCGCTCGTCAGCAGGACTGCGCAACGCGATCGTGCTTCGCGAAATTTTCGGATTGCCGCGAAGTCTGCAGCCTCTCGATGTCGTTGTAAGCGCTTGAGCTTTGCCCCGGAGATCGTAGTTTGACAATTCGTTTTCGCCGGCGTGGCGGAACTGGCAGACGCGCTGGACTCAAAATCCAGTGATCGCAAGATCGTGTGGGTTCGAGCCCCTCCGCCGGCAATTTCAAAGACAATAATCGACTGATTTCGGATCAAATTTCGACCCAATAGTGGCACCGTCGAGACAGAGATCGGCTGGCAAGCAGAATGCAAATGGTTATTGCTACGCCGAATGCAATAAAAACCCCCCAACGATCCGGGGGGCGGCGGATCCTGATCATTCGCCGCTGGACGATGAGCCGCGCAGACATGAATCTGCCTATGACCGAATACAAAGCGGGAAAAAACGAGGTCAACGCACTAATACCTCCTCCACAACATCGAGCAGCGACGCTCAATTCGTTAGCACAACTT
>QHON01000086.1 GCA_003218815.1 Verrucomicrobiota bacterium | reverse complement strand
TTCCTTTTCCGTGAAGGCAAGATGGATCAAGCGATCCCAGAGTTTCAGACCGCGTTAAAGCACAGCCCGAACCACCCTGAAGCGCATTACCACCTCGGCAGGGCGCTCTTTGTAAAAGGCGACTTTGAAGGCGCGAAATTACATTACCTGGAAACTGCGCGCCTCGATCCCAAAGCGCCTGTGCACAATGGCCTTGGCGTCGTCTACATGCGATTGGGACAACCTTCAGAGGCAATCGCCCAATTCAAGGAGGCGTTGCGTTTGCGGCCAGATGACGCCGATGCTGCGGAAAATCTTCGCTTCGCCGTGGCCCGCGGCACACAAGGTGAGTCCACACCCCGCTAAACGAGCGAACTCGAGGAACCCTTAATTTAAAACGGTAAGAGATGTCTCGACTCCGCTCGACATGACAACAGCGAAATTGGCTGTCAACAGAGCGACATACCTTCTAAGAGACCATGCTGTTCTGCGCGGAACAGCGAGAAGTCCTGCGTTTCAATCCTCTGTGCACCAGCCCCGCTTTGTATCGAGGAGCATTGGCGCGCAACAAAAAAGTGGGTCCCATCTTGCTCGTCACCAGCCCTTTTGTTCCCACGTCGACCACTCCTCGGCGGACCCTTTAGATTCGAGCCAGCCAAGGGAACGTCCAGCGACGGCCTTGTTACATTCCCGCCGAGCGACCCAAAATCACCCGAACGGACGGATCCTGGACCAATACGCCCTCCGTCGTTTGACGGCCTGTCTGGTTGATCTGACGTCGATCCCAGACGGACAGCGCATTAAAAGTTGGTGTCCCGATTGGGCTGATTTTCACTTTCTGCGGGATCCTAGATCCCGTGACCCATACATACACGTTACGGTCACCAACTTGATCGCGTTGTGGGTTGGCGAATGCTTCTGTTGTCGCGACGGCCAGTATCAATAGCAAGGCGCCTGCCTTTGCCAGTTTTGACGTTTTCATAATTTGGAATTTAGAGACTTCCTCCCTTTCTATTGTCATTCTATTCAACCCTGAAGACAAGGGTGAGTTTCGGAGAAGATTTCAGGGCAATGTGACGCGGTCCATCAACATCGCTTTGTCATTCCGATTTTAGAGGCAGAATAGTCAGAGATGTCTCGACCCTTGCTCGACATGACAAGAAGGCATTTGCCCGCGAATAACGCGAATTAACCTCGATCTCGATTCACTAATTCGACTGATCGCGGGCCGTTCTATCCCTTTGTTTCCTTCTGTTGAAATGCAAAGAGGCTCGAACGGATGCAAACTAAGAAAATAAAGTTCCGGCGTGAGGCGCGTACAACAAAAGAGGCAGCGGCCGGAACCGCTGCCTCTTTGTTAAACTGCTCTGTGCGATGCTTAGAACTTCTTGATCAGTCGGGCATACAGGAACCGTCCCAGGTTATCGTAGCTGCTGCCTGGATAGCCGGTAGAGTTGCCAAACTCGAACCCAATCGACTTAGGCGGGTCCTCACCAAATATGTTGTTCACACCCACGGTGATGGTAGAGTTGTTCAGGATAGTCTGCCAGCACGGCATACTGTAAACAGCCGCCGGCGGCACTTCCTTTTCCTTGCCCTCTTTGCTGGTGATGACTTCCTTACCGCCCTTGGAGTACCCAGGCACCGGCGCCGCTTCCACTGGAGGGGTAAAGATCAGGCTGTAGGAGAGCTGCGCGTCTGTGAACCAAGTCGGGTGGACCCAGTGCTGCTTCCAGACTCCATCAAACTGCTTGGCCTTGATCTGTTCCCAGAATCCATCCACGAGATGCACGGTCACGTTGAAATCGATGTTGTGCCAGGTCCAGTCAAGGTTGGTCAATCCCTTCCATTTGTACCAGGCGTCGCCGGTGGTCACGTCCCCGAAAAAGCTGCCTGCAAACCAATCGGCGTTGGAGCGCCCGGCCACTTGCCATGCTCTGTCTCCGGGGAATTGGAACACGAACTGATCCAGATAACTTACCCGGGTCAACCACGTAAATATGCCAAAGCCCGTCTCTATTTGGTACTGAAGGCCAAGGTCAACGCCGCGCGCATTCTCGCGCCCACCGTTTAAATAAGGGCTTGTGACCCCGGCGAACCCGCCTGACGGGTCAAATAGAACCGCTGGTCCAGTGGACGACGTCGGCACATTTGGACTCACAACACCCGGAAACACGCCCGCGTTATACCCGTTCACCACGGCCGAAGGAGCAAGGAACATGGCAACACCCGTGCGCTCGATATCCCAGAAGTCAATGGTCAACGTCAGGGTACTATTCGGGATCAAATTCGTCATCCACTTCGGCGTATAAACAACGCCCCCAGTCCAGGTCCGATCATGTTCTGGCGCGAGGTTTTTGTTGGGGAGCTGCTCGATGGTTGTTTCCGGGTCGGCCACGTTCTGGAGCGTACCAGCCTGTTCCGTTCCCGGAGGGGAAAATCCGACGAAGTGCACCGGCCCCAGCAAGAACCTTTCAGGTCCATACAACTGGACCATCGAGGGCTCAAGGAAGCCTTCACCCCAGGTGCTACGAATGGTGAACTGTTCGTCAAACGGCTGCCAGCGCACCCCCACCTTCGGTACCGCCGCATTCGTATCATTATTCAACCACTCCTCATAGCGGACTCCGGCCGTGAACTCCAGCGAGTAGAACCCGGGAATGTTAAACTTGGGGCTGAAAATTGGAAAGAGCGCTTCCGCATAAATCGCCCACTCTTTGCGCCCAGCTTTAACAGGCTCGATCCTGCCGACACCAGCGTTCTGTTGAAGGCGGTTTTGGTCATCCGGATCGATAGTATAAGCTTCCCGGCTAAACACGCCACCGAAGGCGAGTCCAACGCCGCCTGCGGGCAAATCAAACAGGTCGGTGGTATAAATATTTAAGTCCAATGTCGCTAGTTTGGACGTAAACAGGTCCCTAGAATGCAGCGTCGCGAACTCGAGCAATGGCTGGTTGCTTGCTATCGGCACGCTAAAGTCATTGAACGGATTGTACGGGGTCGTCTGTCCGATAAATGTAGCCGAAGTAGGATTAAAGAGCGGGTCGTTTGCGTTCAGAATTTGCTCGTAGCGTGGACCATTGACACCTTGGAACGACGAAATTTGCTCGATTTGGCTGTACATGAACCCCGCATCGTAACCCCAGGTTCCGTTAAAAAGCTTGTCGCCTTTCACACCGACCGTGAAACGCTCGGCGATGTTTTCGTTATCGATGAGACGGTTGCCGAAATCGGCAAAGCGTGCGCGAGTGCCGCCCGAGATGATCTGTTCAAACGGATTAAATGGGTTAAAGGCGCCAAAAGGCAGTCCAACTTGCGCACCGGTAGGGGTGTTTGGCGGGGTAATTGCAACGCCACTGGCATTAACTGCAAAGGGGTGATTCGGCGGGATGAAGAGCGTAGGGCTGCCAGGGGTCTGAAAACTACCCGTGGCGACTGGCGCCAGTTCGTCGTGCGTTTTCGCATCCACATAATAAAAGTCGCCGTAAACCCGAAACAGATCGTCGCAGATCTTCGTTTCGAAAGCCGTATAACCGCCCCAGCGTTCCTGTTCCGGGAAAGAGCTCGAGAAGGCGTTAAAGTTAAAGCCAGGAAGGATACTGCCCCTGACCCGGCTTCCTAGATCGTAGATAAAGGTGTTGGCCGGTGCCAATCCGTTAGTTCCGGTCGGCGCAGTGGCGAAAAAAGTCTTCCGCGCTAGCTGGGCAGCGGTTAGGGTCGGGGCTGGCTGTGGGTTGCCAAAGATATCAAATGGATGTTGAGCGACTGCCGGGCTCAACTGAAGATTGTACGGGCTGGTGTTTGAGCTCAAAAATGGCGGGACAGCAGAGTTGCCGCGGTCACGATTGAACATCGAGTTATGGTGATAGAAAAACATGTCACCGCTGATACTCGTTTTGTCGTCGCCAACCCCGAAGAGAATGTCGCCGTAATATTCGCCCGCGTCTTTATCCAGGGTGTTGCCATATCCCAAGGTCACCTGAGCGCCACGATAGTCTTTATAGAACTTGAGGTTGATCACGCCGGCAACCGCATCCGCTCCGTAAGTGGTCGAAGCGCCGTCTTTCAGAATTTCGATGCTCTGGGTGGCCGTAACGGGAACGCTATTCAAATCGACGAAACCGAAGCCGGAGTTGGCAGCCCCTGGAAAGTGAGCGACACGGCGGCCATCGATCAGAACCAACGAGGCGCCGGGGTCGAAACCACGCAGCGAGATCGAAGAGGTCCCCGCTGGACCAGCCTGGCCGGTCCCATTATTATTAACCGGAACACTGCTCGCACTCATCACCGGCTGACTCTTGAGCAGCTGTTCCGTGGTGGTGCCTTGACCTGATTTGTTAATCAAGTCGCGATTGAGACTAAACACCGGATTCGGGCCGACCTCTTCCGCGGTCGGAATGTTCGAACCGGTCACAATCACGCGCTCTACCTCAGCAGCGCCGGGTGCTGCAGCCGGAGCGGGAGCAGCGCCAGCCGGAGGCGGCGGCGGCGGCGGGTTCTGAGCAAGTGCGCTCGATGCGAAAATTAAAGGAAATCCAATGCTCGCCACAAGAGCGACGCGAAGAGATCCAAACTTAATTGGCACGTTTTTTATCATTAGTTTCTCCATGGGTTTGGTTAGGTTTTCGTAGGAATTATTGAATATTTGAGACGCTGACAAGCTTTTTTTTCACTTTTTTGAAATATTTTTGAACGGCTGGACTGGCCTGTTTGTCGCCGCGAATTCTCGTTTATTGAATATCTAAAACGCTGACAAGCTTTTTTTTCACTTTTTTGAAATATTTTTGAACGGCTGGACTGGCCTGTTTGTCGCCGCGAATTCTCGTTTATTGAATATCTAAAACGCTGACAAGCTTTTTTTCACTTTTTGAAAATATTCTGAACGGGTCGACTGGCCTGTTGCCTTGGCGTTGCCAAATTTTCTCGCGCCGGCCAGGAAAGGGAGGGCTTTCTTCCGTTTCGAAAGTCACGATTAATTCTCCGCGCGGCCATCGCGCACAAATCGTTGTGCGCCCGATCAGCCGCGAACGAGTTCGTCATCCAGGATCTAGAAGAAGTCATTCAGTCGTGCAGGCGACACCGATATTTTCCAGTTAATTCTGGTTGCATGAAATTTGTTTTTGTCGCATCGCTGCCGTCCGCGCTCGTGCGCGATTCCTGATGAGTAATTTCATTTTGGCGACCGCTGCGCAAACCGAACCCAGCCAGTTGATCATGCTGCCTTTTGCGGTGCTCCTGCTTGCCGTCGCGCTTCTGCCCGTTGTCCTGAAACGCCATTGGGAACGCTACTATCATCTCGTGGCCCTTTTTCTCGCAGCCGTCACAACCGGCTATTATCTCTTCGGGATTCGGCAACCGAAACGCATCCTGCACGAAGCCGGCGATTACATTCACTTCATGGCGTTAGTAGTTTCACTCTTCGTCGTCGCAGGCGGGATTCACGTCCAGATTCGCGGGAGAGCCACTCCATTTTTTAATTGCGTCCTTCTATTTCTCGGAACAATTGCGGGCAACGTGCTCGGCACGATCGGCGCGTCGATGCTTTTTATTCGCCCGTGGATTCGAGTGAACAAATATCGTTACACCGGTTTGCACACGGCGTTCTTCATCTTCCTCGTAAGCAACCTGGGCGGCGGACTAACGCCGATGGGGCCACCGCTTTTTCTCGGCTATCTCAAAGGGGTGCCATTTTGGTGGATCGTTCAGCACTGCTGGCTGGCCTGGTCCGTTGCGCTACTCAGTCTGCTTCTGACATTTTATCTTGTCGATCGACATAATTTTCGCCGGGCGCCAACAATTGTAGGTGAAGAGGAAAGCGGTGCGGGCAAGATCCGTATCGACGGGCTGCGGAACATTTTCTTTTTGGCGATCATTCTCGGCGCACTTTTCGTCGAGCGCCCGCCATTTCTACGCGAAGCAGTTATGCTCGGGGCAGCCGTTGGATCGTATTTCGCGACACCGAAAAGTGTGCATGCGGCCAATGAATTTTCGTTTGCTCCGGCGAAGGAGGTCGGCTGGCTCTTTCTCGGAATTTTTCTGACGATGGTCCCGGTGCTCGATTACATGCAACTCCATGCGCGCGATCTTGCCATCGATACGCCCGCAAAATTTTACTGGATCACCGGCGGTTTGTCCGCGGTACTGGACAATGCGCCCACCTACCTGTCGTTCCTGGCTAACGCCCTCGGTCGAATTGACCTCAGCATAGAAAATCCCGCCGCCGTGCACGAATTTCTTGGTAGCGGCAAAGCCGAGATGGTCGCCATTTCCATGGGGGCAGTTTTGTTCGGAGCCGCGACCTACATCGGCAACAGTCCCAACTTCATGATCAAGGCAATCGCCGAGCAACACGGAATGCACACGCCTAGTTTTATTGGCTTTGTGCTAAAGTTCTCTCTTCCCATTCTCTTGCCGATACTTTTGCTGGTTTACTGGGTAATTTTGGGCGGCTAGAAGTTGATCGATGTTTACCGGTCTGATCGAAGAAGTCGGTACCGTGAGCTCGATTCGCGAGAGGGAGCACAGCAAGCAACTGCAAATCGTTGCACCGCGGACCGCAAGAAAGCTTCGGGTTGGTGACAGCGTGGCCGTGAATGGATGTTGCCTCACTTTAAGTGCACACCGTGGTGATCAGCTCACGTTCGATCTCCTCGAGGAAACATTTGATCGTACCAATCTAAAGGCGTTGCAACACGGGAGCCCGGTAAATCTTGAGCGCGCTCTTCGCGCTGACGGCCGGTTCGGCGGACATTTTGTTCAGGGTCATGTTGATTGCACATCTGCGGTCATCAGCTTCGAGCAAAGAAGAGGCGACCATCGCCTGGAAGTTGAATTACCCGTCGAGTTCGCGCGTTATGTCGCTCGCAAAGGGTCGATTGCCATCGATGGCATCAGCCTGACAGTCGCTGAGGTTTCGCCGCAAAGCTTCGCGGTCTGGATCATCCCGCATACGAAACGTCACACCAACCTTGGCCGCGCCGACGTTGGCGGCTTGGTAAACCTCGAATTCGACATTCTTGCCAAGTATGTCGAGAGGATGCTTTCGCATCACGCCCCGCAGGGATAAAGCAGCAGCCATTTCGCCCGCTTCTTATCTATATATATTAGTGTACGCGTTTCACTTTGGCAGCTCGGGCCTACAAATCTAACAAATGACAGCGCGTAAACCGGTCAAAAAGCTCCGGCAGCTTCCTTGTCTTGTTGCCGTAATCATGTCACGCGCCGACTTGGATTCCGCCATCCGCCTGAGGAAGCCGCCAGATTTATTCGAACTGCGATTGGACCAACTTGCTGGAGATCTTGATGCGGTAGAAAATAAGGTGCCGAAATTACGCAGACCACTCATCATTACCGCGCGGCATCCGCAAGAGGGCGGCGCAAACAAATTGTCGACCCGGCATCGGCGCGATCTGCTTCTTCGTTTTCTGCACCGGGCCCGCTACGTCGATGTTGAGTTGCGCTCGGCGTCCGCCCTTCGATCGATACTCAAACTGGCGGGCACCAGGAATGTCCGGCGCATCATTTCATATCATAATTTTAAATCCACGCCGCGCTCGTGGACGTTGCAGACTAAAGCATGCGCCGCGAAATCATGGGGCGCAGATATCTTTAAGGTTGCCACCCGCACGGACACACCGGCCCAACTTGCGCGATTGCTTGACTTCATCAGAAACAGAGACGTCGATCTTGCTATCAGTATCATGGGCATCGGAAAACTTGGCGCGCTTTCCCGCGTTTTTCTCGCACATTGCGGCTCGGCGCTTGTTTACGCGTCCCTTGGCGAAAACAACATTGAAGGCCAAATGTCGCTCGAACAACTTCGCGGCTTCGGAATTGGTTGAGGTCCAATCACGACTATTTTGAGAGTGTCCCGACTGCTTGCCCTTCCCGCGGCGCGCATATTTACAATAGGCGAAGCACATGGATGAATCTGTAATTTTGCCTGAGCAAGTGCCAGTTATGCCGTTGCCTGGCGCCTTGCTTTTTCCACACGCGCTGCTTCCACTTTACGTTTTCGAATCGCGCTACCGCCAGATGCTGAAATACGCATTGAGCCATCACCGCATGTTTTGCGTGGCGCTGATTAAACCGCACTGCGCAGAATGGCAGTCAACCGCGGATTTTTTTCACACTGCTGGCGTCGGACTCATCCGCGCCTGCGTTTCACGCGACGACGGGACTTCGGATCTAATTCTACAAGGATTAGAACGCGTCCAGCTCACGGACTTTGAGAAGGAAGTGCCGTTCCCGATCGCGATGATTGAGCCACTTGAATCCGACTCCGTGCCTTCAATCGAAACCGAAGCGCTTGCCACGAAGGTCCTGGAGCTTTATTCGGGCCTGAAAGGAGACGGGCGACGACAACTTCCCCCGAAAGTAGATCGCTACCTGTCCGACTTAACTGACCCAGAAATGCTCGCCGATCTGGTCGCCTCAACTTTTGTGAGCGATGCCCTCCGCCGCCAACGCGTCCTCGAGGAGCTTTCCGTAAATCAGCGGCTACGGCTTGTGATCCAATACTTGCGGGAAGAAAGCGGGAGCGCAGCTGCGTGAGTTGAGTTGCCAGCCTGACGCGCTTCGCCCAACGAAGGGATTAGAGCGCTGCAATCCGCGCGTATTCCTCTATCAGATATCTATCGGTCATTCCGGCAATGTAATCGCAGACTGTGCGATGCAGCCCTTCCGCTTCGATCCTTTTTGCCGCCGCCTCGCCAAGGCGGTCTGGATCGACAACATATGCTTCGAAAACTTTCCTCAGCATCTCGCACGCTCGCTGGTTCACCTCAGCCACGCGGGGATGGTAATAAACATTCTGATATAAAAAGCGTCGCAACTCACGGTTGGCTTCCAATAAGTCATCGCTATAGCGAATCAGCGGTGATTGTTGCTTGCGCACTTCATCTGCACTTTGCACGCCAACATCAACAATCGATTGCGCGCTCGTGGTGACGACGTCCTGGACCTCCGCGTCAATGATGTCGCGAATGATGA
>QHON01000085.1 GCA_003218815.1 Verrucomicrobiota bacterium | reverse complement strand
CGAAAATTGGTTTGTTTATCGTGTCTTGCATTTCAGTTGCATAGTTTGCGTCCGTATGAACGCGAGGTGGTCGCGAGCAGCTTTGTTTTTCTCTTCCGATTATTCCCTCTTGTATGAGCAGTCAAACCTTGCATACCAAGTGGCGGTACACTGTTAATGGCGGAGCAAACCAGCGAGAGGCCATGTCGAAGCGATCTGTTCTTTTACGCTTCCCTGATTGGGAAGCGTTTCCATGATTTCAACTTGTTTTCCCTGCCGGCGAGGCATTGAGCAGCGCGAATTCTTTCTGGAGTTTGGCGATCAATTTTTGGGCCTCGCTATATTTCGTTCCGAGGCCGCCAAAATATTCGACCCGTTGATTAAATTCTGCTTCCAACTTTTCAGCAAGTTTAAGCGAGGCTCGGCCCGGTTGCGGGGAACTCCGAAGTTTATCACTTAATTGCCTGGCTTGTTCTACGGTCGTCAGATTGGTGGAGGGATCGCTCGGATTGAAATCGACCGGCACATTAGCACTGTTGATAGGTTGGACGAGCGGCTCAAGACATTGTCCTGAGTACGGTTCACCGGGGAAATCGAGTAGTGCGTGCATGGCGGACTTGGGCCGCTCGATCACATCAGAATAGTGCATCCGATAGACGACCTCCAGCCCGTATGCTTGCTCCGCTTCAACGCAACAATTGACCCTGCGGAGCCAATACTCATACGCGGCTTGCTCGTTAGCGAAGCGATTCCAACTGAACACATAGAACCGCAGCTTGTCGAAGAAAGTCGACAATGCAATCTGCAAGTTCCCGCAGGAAGTGAATTATTGTTCAGCGGCTTGCATGACGACGCCGAAATGAATTTTCGAAAGCGCCGGAGGGATTCGATTCCAAATATGACGATTGTCGGATCGGTTGGGCGATCGCTCGCGTTAAAATCGACCCTTGATGTTACGCCCTTAGGCGGAGGATTGCCGCCCAGGCGAAGCTAGTGCTCGGCTCCGGTAACGACAACCTTGCCAAGAAGCTTCGCGTGACCTGCACCGTAGAGACGAAATTCGTAACTCTTTCCCGCTTGGACCCAGGCCGCATTGGCTGATCCCTGCGGTGCGGTGGCGAAAATTTGCTCGGCTTGACCATCAGCCGAGACGTAAACTTGTCCGTTGCTTCGATCGCCTGTTGTCCAGCTAATTGTCGTCGTTCCTATCCCGCTTCCAGTTGGGACGGGGTTCGGAGTCGCACTTATCGTTGGAGCAGTTTGGGGGATTCGCGACGCGGCAGCGGTAGCTTCAGGCTTCGTTGTTCCAGCGGCCGCTTTGGGATGCTTCGAGGAATCACAGGCAGCGAAAAAGAGACATATTACGACGGCTGCGATCGAAATCGTTGCTTTCATAAGAGGAGCGACCCCGTTCGTGATTGGTTAGGGTTCGACGTTACTTTTTCAGTCGCTAAGGCAAAATGCAAGTCTAGTCAATCGACAATTTGCTGGCGCTGGAACGTTAGTATGGTGAGTCAGGCGCCGTCGAGTCGCCCTCGCTTCGTACTGGCGAGCTTGCGCTGCTGGGAGTGCGCTGAAAGCGTGGCCCTCTTTTCTACGTTTGGTGATTAAATTTCCGGCCTCGCTCTATTTCTTTCCCAAACCTAAGAAATCAGCGTTTGTCGGGATGATCTTTTTCACCCCTGCAGCTCTTTGGCGCTGGAGAAAGGATGGAATTGCTGCGGTAGGCCGCCTTCTTCGTCATGCGCTGTGCCTTTGAGCGTTTCAAGTTCTTGCTGAAGTTTCGCAACCACCTGTTGTGCGTCGCTGTATTTTGCTTCCAAATTGGCAAAATACTGAACTCGTTGATTAAATTCGGCTTCCAATTTTTTTGCAACGCTCGCAGAGGCTTGGCGCTGCTGTGAAGTCTTCTGAAGTTCGTCACTCAATTTCCTGGCTCGTTCTACGATGGTCGGATCGGTCGCGGGATCGGTCGGATTAAAATCGACCGGCACATTGGCACTATTGATACGTTGTGCGAGCGGTTCCAGACATTCTGGAGCGTATGGCTCACCCAGGAAATCTAGTAACGAGCGCATGGCGGTCTCGGGCTGATCGATGATATCTGAATAGCGCATCCGATAGATGACCTCCGGCCCGTATGCCTGCTCTGCCTCAACACAGCAATTGACTTTGCGGAGCCAATATTCGTAGGCGGTTTGCTCGTTAGCGACCAATCGGTTTCGACCGTCAGGAAAAAAGTTTAGTAATGAGCGCACGACATCTGTGACATCCCGAACCAGATGAATGAAGAGGGCTTGAGGGAAAAGTCTACGCAGTCCGTAGATGTAAAAAGAGTTTTCTGGCGTGCCGTCCACCCAGCGGGATTTGGGGTCGTCCACGGACCGGGAGACGTTGAACGGCGGGGGGAACCACCCAGCCTTTCGCCGGAGATCCCTGTCCTCAAATTGTCCTCGATGGCCCAAAATCAGATGGTTAATGGTTTGGCCGAAGCGTGAGAGAAACTCTTCGCGCTCGATGAAGTTTGCACTGAGTTGTCCGCGTTCTCCGCGGACGGTCCCGCGTTGATAGCCGATGGCTACGTCGATCGCAAAAGGCCCCAGCCAATTCGATTCTTCCTGTGGGAGAATATTTGGGTGTTGGCCAAGGCACCACGTCAGGATGGTCGATCCCGATCGACCTGAGCTTACGATAAAAATCGGCTTATTCGTTCGTTCAACCAAAGGTGGCATTTCGTCGTGAAAGCTTTAAGACAGGCTCTGTGCAGACTCAATCTTGGCGGTTAGCATTCTTAGTTTTTGTCCTTGTCGCAGCTTGATGTGCTTATCGCTAAACAAATGGCGCAAGCGGTTCCGCGCCGCTTCGATGGAATAATCCGCTTTCGTTTTCTTGATGCCATTCTCCGAGAGCCGCTTCCAAAGTTCTTCTAATTCATAAAGGTCGATCAAGGCGCGCGCAAAATCTTCCGGCTCGTCCGCGACCAAAATGTCTTCATGATCAGTCAGCTCCATTCCTTCCACGGCGAGGGAGGTTGCGACAACCGGCACACCGAAACCCATGCTTTGGTTAATCTTACCTTTTACCCCTGCACCCCAGCGCAACGGCGCAACGGATAATTTAACACTCTCAAAAAAAGGCCGGACATCCCGCTGCAATCCAGTGACAATGACGTCGTCGTTCGCCAACGCAACTATCTCCGGCGGCGCCTTGTCGCCAATGATATAAAACTTGGCATCGGGAAGCCGCTCCCGCACCAGCGGGTGAATTCTCTCCACGAAAAAGAGGACCGCATCGATGTTGGGCGGATGCTGAAAACTGCCAATAAAAAGAAAATCTCGACGCAGTGAGAAAGGGGTGGCCGATCCGGGAACATCAACAATGTTGGAGACGATCTCAATTGATTTGTCGGCCCATTTTTCTTTTAGCATTTGATGCTCGGCGTTACTGACGACCCAGGTCTCGTCGGCTTGATTCATCAAATCATATTCAACCTGCTCCTTCTCTTGAGCTTTACGGCGGAGTTCCGAATCATCCATTAATTCCGCTCCGCGATTTTCGCGCAGAAAATGCAGGTCAACGGTGTCAAAAATGATCCGGCTTTGCGGAGCGTACAGTCGAACATCTCTGATATGCTTACGGGCAAAATCACATCGGCTTAGCACCACGACGTCAAACCCAGAACCATGCGAAATAAGATAATCCCGCATCTTTTTGATATAAGGGTAATGGACAACTTCAATCCCGCGCTTCCGCAGTTCCGCGCCATAAGGCGGAATATCGGCGAGGTTATCAGGCATAAACGTAACGCGATGCCCGAGCCCGCGAAGGATATTAAGAATATTAAACATCCGCACCGACCCTGAATCCTTATCGGGCATGGGGAGATGATGGTCGATTATGAGAATGTTTTTTTTCCCCGGCGGCGCCTGAATTAGCGATGCGAGATTGCCCGTAGTTGGTTTTGCCATTAGCTCAGTAGCCCATCTTTCGGCAAAGGTTAACCGGTTAATCTCCTGATACTTTTTTGTGCCTGCCGCGAGATCAGTCCCGCCGGTGACTCCTTCATAATGAATCACCTCACTCAGCGGCTGATACAACACCTTGTAACCATCCTTTCGCGCTTTGAACGATAGATCGGTATCTTCGTAATAGGCAGGTGCATATTTTGGATCAAACCCACCGAGTTTTTGAAAGAGCGATTTTGGAATCATCAACGCCGCCGCCGAACAGTAATCGACTTCCCGGAGATAATTGTATTCGGGTTTCCCTGAGTCATCGAACTTGCCGTAATTCCACCCGGACGCATCACGCCATATAATCCCGCCGGCTTCCTGTAAGCGTCCGTCCGGGTAAACGAGTTTTGAACCGACGATTCCTGCCCGCGGCGCTTCGGCGAAGGTGTCAAGCAAGGCGCTGAGCCAACACGGCTTAACAATGGTGTCATTGTTCAAGAAAAAGAGATATTTGCCGCGTGCCTGTTCCGCCCCTCGATTGCACGAGGCAATAAAACCGGAGTTCCTCTCGTTCCGGAGGTAAATAACGCCCTCCATCCTCGGAAGAAGTTCAGCCGTCTCGTCCGTGGAACAATCGTCCACCACAATCACTTCGAAGCGCGATCGCTCTTCGACAGTCTTTAGCGAAGCAAGACAAGCGTGGGTGAATTGAAACTGATTGAATACAGGAATGATGATCGAAACCTCGACTTCCTCGTGTGCAGGAAAATGGATCGATTCGACAGGCACCGACGGGATGGGAGGCCCAACATCGACGAAGGGCTGAGTGCTTTTTCCCGAGTCAAAGCCGGGCCATTTCGGCATAGTGGGGGATTGAAGCGTTTTGATTTCGTCTTCGATGCGCGCGATTTCGGGATGGGAAGCGCGCCATTGCGAATAGGCCTCCACAATTTTTTCGAGGTGCCCATAACCAATCGACGCTCTGCCCGGAGATAATTTTGCCTGAATGGCGCTTACCGGATTCACTAACTTCCAGCGACGGGAAGATCGCAGGCGCGCGGCGGCGTTTTTCACATCATCGAGCAAACGCGAGAGTTTTCTGGTGCTCCAGAGCTGTTTCCGCAGCCGGTCTGTCAACTCCCCAACGCGCTGCTCCTGTTCTGCCAGGCTGACACTTTTGCCGTGAAGCAGGCGGTTGATTTCCTCGAAACGGTTTCTAAGATCGTCGTTAAGCTGCGCAAGGTCTCCCACATCTCGGTTAAGCTTCGCAAGTTCGGCTTGGTGCACTGCAGTTTGCTTCGCAAGGTCGGCTTGGTGCACTGCAGTTTGCTTCTCAAGGTCTGCCTGATGCGTCGCTCCCCGCTCGGATAACAGCCTTTCCAGTTCGCTAACCTTGGCGAAAAGTTCGCGCATCTGGAACCGGTAGCCTTCCTCCTGCGCGGCCAGTTCGCTAACCTTGGCGAAAAGTTCGTGCATCTGGAGCCGGTAGGCCTCCGCCTGATGAGCAGCTGCGCCTTCCGATGAGAGCCTTTCTCGTTCACTAACCTTGACGAAAAGTTCGTGCATCTGGAGCCGGTAGGCCTCCGCTTGCGCTGACCTTTTAGAAGCCGCGTTATCTGATTCCTTTAAAGTTGCCTCGGGCTCGAACCCCCAGGCTAATAATCGCTCAACGCGGCCAGCCTGATCGACTTTCTCCCGGAATAAAGCTGCGATCTCCGGCCATCTGGCTTCCGCATCCACGCCGACGGCACGATTCTCGATAAGGGGATCGGCGAGCTGGCAATATTGCTGCACAATCGGGTCGTCGTGCAATTGGCTAAACAGAAAAAGAGCCTCCCCCTGCCGCTCACAGCGCTCGCAGAATTCGTCGAAGGTAACCGCTCTTGTCATGTAGCTTACAGCGGCGCGGTGAAAAACCACACGCAATCCGAACTTCGAAAGGCGGTATCCCAATTCGATGTCCTCGATACCTGGAGCTCGGAACTGCCGATTAAAGACCCCATGTTTGGCGAGAAACGATCGTTTACACGAACAGCGCCCGGCCCAGAGATAGGTGAAGTCGAGCATTTGCCCGTCCTTGAGACCACCGTAGGCGAAGAGAAATCCTCCAATATCTGTGACGTACCGCATCAAAGGCGTAACTGAAAGCGTCGGTGCCCATGTCGTGTATCCGAGGATGGCTATGTTCTCCGCCTGATGGTGCCCGTGGGCTTTTAGATGTTCCTCGAGCAAACGATGATCGGCGATATCGTCATCATCAAAAAAAAGCAAAATCTTGCCGCGGGACGCCAAGACACCGGTGTTCTTCGCGGCCGATGTGCCCGAGTTATCAATATGAAGGTACTTTAGCTCGATCCGCGAGGCAAAGTCGCGACACACCTCCCGCGTAGCGTCTTTGGAGCCATCGTCGACCACGATCACCTCGTAGCGATTCTTGGGTAAACTCTGAGCGGCGAAGCTCTCCAGAGTGTCGGCCAACATCGCGGACCGATTAAACGTCGGAATTATGACGCTAATGGCGGGTGGTTTGGTTCCCATATTTTATCTCGAGCAATAAGGCTAATGGCGTAGCCAGAGTTTCGCCGTTATTTTCCGTGGTAAAAGGTGAGATCTTAAGCAGAGCGACAAGCGTCCAGGTCGATTCACGCTCTCGCGATCAAAGCCTGTTACTTTACCGTCTTGAGCCATGTGCTGTAATCGCGGATGTAATCGTCGACGGGGGGACCTTGGCGGTTGCGGATGTGCATGTGAGCGATCAGGCCGCTGCCTTTCGCAAAGCTGAAACGACGGCGGAAATTTGTTCATCGGTCAAATCCGCAGACATCGGGAGCGACAGGCAGCGGTCGCAAAGCGCTTCGGTAACCGGCAAATCGCCGCGGCGATAACCAAGGAACGCGTAGGCTTTTTGCAGATGAATCGGCAGGGGGTAATGGAGACCGGTCTCGATGCCGGCCTCCTGCAAAACATGCCGGACGCGGTTGCGATCCTGACATTCGATGACATAACAGTGCCATACACACTCGCAATCGGAAAAATGCGTGGGCAACTTGTAGGACGAATCCTTGAGTAGTTTGGCGTAGCAGGCCGCGCGAGCTACACGAATCGCATTCCAACTGTCGAGCTGCTTTAGCTTAATAGCGAGGACGGCTGTCTGGAACCTGTCCATTCGGTAGTTATACCCGATCTCATCGTGGAAATATCGCTCGCTCTGCGCGTGATCACGCAGGGAACGGGCGCGCTGTGCGATCAGGGTATCATTCGTCGTCAAAGCTCCGCCTTCGCCATAAGCACCTAAGTTCTTGCCCGGGTAAAAGCTAAAGCACGCGATTTTTCCGAATTGGCCAACCCGTTTGCCGCGATACCGTGCTCCGTGCGCTTGGGCGGCGTCCTCGATAATAGGTATACCATGTTGAACAGCGATCGCGTTGATCCTGTCCATTTCCGCAGGCATACCATATAGGTGTACTGGAATTATGGCTTTTGTCCGGGGAGTAATGGCGGCTTCGAGTTTAGTCGGAGACATGGTCCGACGTGCAGCATCGATATCAACAAAAACTGGCGTTGCACCTACATAACTGATCGCCCAAGCGGTCGCGATGAAACTCATAGCGACGGTGATTACCTCATCCCCTGGACCAATATCAAGGCAGCGCAGTGCAAGATGGAGCGCGCTTGTCCCGCTGTTCAAGCTGACGCAGTAGTTGACGCCACAATAAGCTGCGAATTCTTCCTCAAATTTTGACGTCTTTGGTCCCTGGACAAACCGCGCGGATTCGCAAACTTCTTCCAATGCCTTTAACACTTCGCTACGGATGCTGCGATATTGCGCTTGGAGATCGACGTACGGAACCGTTGTCTTATTCTCTGCTCTGTTTTGACGTGTTGCCATCGGATTAATGTCAGCAGCGCAACTATCGCCCTTGGTTAACTCCGCGCAGAGGAAGCATCAGATTGCAATCCGCGGGAAAGGACAACGCGAGCGCCGTTGTTTGCCAGGGAAATGCTTGCCGCCTCCAGAATTCTGACAACCGCCAGACCAGCTACACCGTCTGATCTTGGCACTTTGCTGTTGCGGATGCAATCAACAAAGTGCTCGCATTCGAGTGAAAGCGCTTCGCGCATATCGATCTTTGGCGACCATACGTCGCCCATTCGGTAATCAACTAACGCTTTGTAAATTCCCTCCTGAGATTTGACTTGTATCCCGCGATCGTAAACGCGAACTTTTTCGGTCAGCTCCATGTCATCGTAGACCACCATTCGTCGACTCCCGCCGATCAAGTTCTGCCGCACTTTCACTGGCGAAAGCCAGTTAACGTGGAAGTTCGCGATGAAGTTGTTCGCAAAGTGCAATGTCAGATAGGCGACGTCAACAAGTCCGGGTTCGATGTGATCGGAACCTTCCGCGGAAACAGACTGTGGCTTATCGGGAACGAGATAAGTTAAGATAGAGAGATCGTGCGCCGCCAAGTCCCAGATGACATCAATATCATGCCGCCATGGCCCAAGATTTACGCGCACGGAATCAAAGTAGTAGAGCTCGCCAAGATCGCCAGCTTCAATGATTTCCTTCATCCTACGAACGGCTCCGGTATAGATGAAGGTGTGATCCACCATCAGAACGAGACCTTTCCTTTGGGCTAAAGCGATGAGTTCCTCGGCCTCTTTGACTGTGCGGGTTATGGGTTTTTCCACAAACACATGTTTGCCGGCTTGCAGAGCCCGCTTTGCGAGCGCATGATGAGTGAAGACGGGGGTTGCCAAAACCACCGCATCTATTTGCGGGTCGCTCAGGATTTCGTCGGCATCGCCGGAAACCTCAACACTCGGGTAGCGTTTGCTGGCAGCGGTGCGCCGCTCGGGGCTCAGATCGGCGCATCGCTTAACCTCCACCCCATTCGTTT
>QHON01000084.1 GCA_003218815.1 Verrucomicrobiota bacterium | reverse complement strand
CGCGATACAGAATCGCGAGCAGCGAAACGTCAAAAATCGCCATCAACGCGCTGATGATGAGAAGTTGCCGGTGTGACCATGGCAACAAATCGGCAAGCGCATAACTCCAGCCCGAGAGGGTCATTGGGATCCCCGTCACCGGTAGATCGCGTCCCAGATTTACCCGCTGCGCATATGTGGAGACCGGTTCGTTGGTAGTGACAAACCCAGTGGTAAGCAGCGGGTCTTGGGCGAAATAGCGATCAACTAAAAACCACCAACTCGATGATGCCGGCAACTTTTCTCGCCAATTCGGCAGAGGAGCGTTCGGATCGACAAGATGTTGCAAATTATCGAGCAGCGTGAAAGCCGGCGCGAACGCATCGCGGCTAAATCCTTCGGCATCGAGTGTTTGGTCGAGTGTTTGGCGCGCCGTTTGAAAATCAATCTTGCTTAACTGTTCGCGATTTTGTCGCATTGACTTTGGCGAAAGGCAAAGAGCCGCCGGTGTGGAAAAGCTTTTGATTTTGCCCGCCGTCTGAAGCTCGCTCCAATGTGCGACAATTGTCTGCCAGTCGTCGTACAATTCTTGCGAATTGTTCGCCTGCACAATGGCTATCACCGGCTCCCAACGGATCGGCATTTTGTGCATGATCGCTTGAAGCGCGCGACTGGCACGACTGTTTTTCGGTTCCAGTGAACGTGTGCTCGCCTCGAAGTGAAGTGGTGGGACAGGCGAAAATCCGATTACGGTCAGCAACAACAAGAGCGCGCTTGCGAAAATTAAGATGGGCGCAGGGCGCTCCACGCTCGACCGCACATATTTTTTTACCATCTCGAAGACCCAATCATGACGGAGTGGGGGCTGCCGTTCGCGAACAAAAAGAAATAAGATTGTGCACATGAAAAGACCGGCAAAGAAAATGCCGATAGCGATGAGCACACCGAGCTGCGAGAAGCCCAACGATCCACTCAGGATAAGTGCCAGAAATCCGACCGCAGTGGTAAGTGCGCCAAAGAAAACCGCGCGTCCAAGTTTTGCAACCGAGGTGGCGATGCCGTGGCGATGTGATTCTCCGTCGATCCGCGCTTGCTGATAACGTCCAAAGGTGAGGATGGCGAAATCAACGCCGAGGCCAACGAGAATGGCGCAAAAGCCCACGCTCACCATGCTGAGTTGTTGGAAAATGAGAAGGCCGAACGTAAGCGCCAACAGGCACGAGAGTAGGAGTGAAAATCCCATGCCGAGCAACGGCAGCCATCGACGAAAACCAATGAAGAAAATGGTGCCCACGAGCACAACGGAGCCGAGTAACGTTGCGACAATGTCGTAGCGCATGCTGAGGGAGATTTCCGCTACATAGGCGGAACGTCCGGTCACAAGAATCTCCAACGGGCCGCCATCCCAGCCCTCGCGTGCGTTTGCGCGAAAGGCATTTACCTGACGCATCAAACGCTGGCACGCGAATGCACTAATTGATTCCTGGTTTGTCACCGCCAGGAAGACCCGCATCGTGCGGTCGGAAGAAGCAAGCGGCTGGTCTTCTTCGATGGCGGTGCTTTCTGCGAAAGGTTTGAGCGCCGGAGCAATTAGACCGAGAGGGTCGAACGCGAGCTCAAACTCTGGTCCCGGCGACCCTGCCTCAATCTGCTGATGCAAGCGATTCAGGCGATCGCGAATTTTTTGCGGTTGCAAGATCGACATCGTCTCATTGAAAACGCCCGGTTCCAGGTTCAAGAGCAACGGCACCGCGATCGATTGGAGATCGCGGATTCCATCGGGCGTCTGCATCGGCGAGCCCGCGAGTACACGCGTGCACCAGGATTGCTGGCGCAATTTGTCGGCGAACACCGGCGCAAATTCTTCCAGCTTTTCGACATCCGCCGGGGCACAAACCAGGGCGAAAGTGAGCTGCCGGGTTTGCTCAAACTCGCGATCGTAAATTTTCAGGCCTGCGACCGAACGAAAACTCGCGGGCAAAATGTTGAGCACATCAGAATCAAGCCGCAGCTGGGTGACGAGAGTTGCGATGCAGCCGAGCGCGAGCACGGCAACGCTGGACCAAACGAGCGCCCGCCGTTGCGTAATAATTTGCGCGATGAAATCACTAATCCGCATATTCGGTGGCAAAAACGCAACGCCGATAGTCGCGTTTCAAACCTGGCAGGTCAAAAACGGAACAGAAAAGTTTCGTTGCCGGCGATGTATCGCACCGATTGTCGATCTTGCGCGCCAATGAGTTTTTCTCGCACTCCGAGCCAGCCCCGCAATTGTTGCGGTGCGCGATCAATCGGGCCGGACCAACCGCTTCCTGAGAGCGGCCCTTTGACTTCAGCAAAGGATGGGTCCTGGCGAATCATCAGAAGCGTTACGCCCGGCCCTTTTGAAAACGTCAGCTCGAAATCACCGCTTTTTGAAAAGCGAATGAGGATATCGCCGATAAGCGTCATCTTCGGTGCGCGATACGAAAGCTGTCCGCTGCGCACTTGCCAATCGGGCGTCGGTTCGGCGAATTGATGCCGCGAAGCGGTAGCACAGCTGGTTAGGTCGACAATTGCGAGCGCGATGACGATGGCGCGCAAGATCGACATTACGTTTAGAGAATCGCGCCGACCGGTTCGGCCGGACTCGGCGATGTTTCCTTTTTCGGGACAAGCGAGAGTCGCGGCGAAAGTGGAAGAAAGCGTTGCGCGTTCACGAAAAAATAAAACAACCACATGCGCCACTTGATGGCGAGGCTCTTTCCTTCGTTGCCCGCGAGCACGGCGTTGACAGCGGCGGCGATTTGCATCGTGTCGGTCGGATTGAGAAACACTTCGATGAATTCTTTACCACGGCGATACCACGAGTTCACGATCGTGAGATAGATGTCCATGATATAATCAACAGTACGCGCGTACTTTTTGAAAAGGCGACGTTTGCGCGATTCGTCGCGCAAAACCTCGTCTAGTGTGTCGGCGGCCTTTTCGGCGGATATAATCGCCAAAAAAACGCCGCTGCTAAAGACCGGGTCGATGAATCCGGCGGCGTCACCCGCGAGCAGCCAACGGTCACCGAAAAGTTTCGTGTTCCGATACGAGTAGTCGCCGGCAGAATAAACCGGCGAGACGCGCTCGGCCCTTTTCATTCGCTCGAGCACCATCGGCTGTTCGTCGATGCATTGTTCGAGCGCTGTTTCCGGTGAAAGTTTCATCGCGCGAAATGTGGCTGTGTCCATTACAACGCCGATGCTCATGCGCGTGGTCGTTAGAGGAATCATCCAAAACCAGCGGTCGAGTCCGCGCACCATGCGGATAAGTGTGCCGTCGATTCCTTCTGGACGATCGACATTTTCGTAATGCGCGAAGACGGAAAATTTTTGGAGATGATCGTAGTTCTTTTTGAGATTGTAAAAATTCCCAAGGACGGTTTGGCGTCCGCTGCAATCGAGTAGGTACCTCGCTTCAATCGTTTCGTCTGCACCGGCGGAATTTTCGATGTCGACCCTTACGCGTTCGTTTTCGAAAGCGATATTCTTCACGTCTGTTTCTTCGCGAACTTCAGCGCCGTTTTCGCGCGAATGATCGAGCAGGAGCTTATCGAACTCGGAGCGAGTAACTTGATAGGAACGGTCGCGACGTGAGCGAAAACCGTCTTTGAAATAAAACTTCACGCCTTTGGTTCCGCAAGCGGCAACGATTTCGCCGCCGAATTTCGGCAGAAATGTCCGGTCAAGTTTTTCGCGCACGCCAAGGCGATCGAATGTTTGCATGCTAAACGGCAAGAGCGATTCGCCGATGTGGAAACGTGGAAACTTGTCACGCTCAAGCACGACGACGCGCCGCCCAGCGCGTGCAAGCAGCGTGGCCGCAGTGCTGCCAGCCGGCCCTCCACCGATGATAGCGACGTCGTAGGTGTCAATCTCCATTGCGGGCTCAAGTTATCGGGAAATTCGCTCCTTCGCCAGCCGGAGATTCAGAGAGACAAAATGGGAAATGGAGGTCAGGGAGGTGATTGGCCTGTGCTTGCGTCACCCTAATCTATGCTAATCTGTGTTTACCTGTGGCAACACCGCCTTTGGGTTGCCGCCGCGATATGAAATTAATCGATCGGTTTCTCAGCCGCGAATTACTCGTCAACGTGCTCTTCGCCATCGCGGTCCTGAGCCTCGTGCTCGTGGTGGGCAACATTTTTCGAAAGCTTCTCCCGTTGCTGGTGAATCACGACGTGCCGATGGAATACCTGATCACGTTCATCGCTTACGTTATGCCCTTTTCACTTATCTTCACGATTCCCTGGGGATTGCTGACTGCGATTCTGCTCGTATTTGGGCGGCTCTCTGCCGACAACGAGCTGATCGCGCTACGTTCAAATGGTGTGAGCATATCGCGCATTTGCATCCCGCTTGCGGGGGTCGCGCTTTTTTGCACTGCGATTTGCCTCTGGCTCAACGTCCAGGCTGCGCCCGCCGCGCAAGAAAAACTGCGCAGTACCATTTTCGATCTCGCTACGCGTAATCCGATGGCGCTCTTTGGCAGCGATCAGGTAATCGATCAATTTCCAGGGCGAAAGATCTACGTGGGCAAAAAAGAGGGAAACAAGCTTGAGAACATTACTGTCTTTGAAATGAACGAAAAATCGCTTCCGGTGAAAGTCACTTACGCGCGCACCGGTATGCTCGAGGCCGATTTAGCGAACAAACAGATTCTGATGCATCTGTATCAGGCCCGCTATCAGGCGCGAGACGAAAAGAATCCCTTGGACCTGACAAAAATTCGCGATGGCATCAATATGGCAGAAGGCACCTTGCCGATTAGTCTTGAGGAATTATACGAGAAGGAGAAAAAACGGCCGAGCCGTTCCGCCTTGTCAATCGAGCAACTGCTCGAGCAATTGAAGAGTGAAAACCAACGAGAGCGCAGCGCCAGCCGGACTGAAATAAACAAACGCTTTTCATTCCCGTTCGCTTGCATCGCGTTCGCGATTATCGGTGTACCACTTGGCGTCACTGCGCACCGCCGCGAGACTTCGATTGGCTTCGCGATGGGCTTGATCGTGGCGGTCAGTTATTTCCTTTTCGTCATCATCGGCGACACGTTGCGCGCAAATCCGAAAGTGCACCCTGAGCTGCTCGTTTGGTTTCCGAACGTTCTTTTTATCGTCCTTGGCGCCTTCTTATTTCGCCGATTGGCGCGACAGTAGAATGGTTGGTCATACGAAAAAAGACCGGCGCGTTGTTGCGTAGATCGAGAAGCCGGCAGAGTTTGCGCTGCCCGATTTTAAGACATTTGCGCAAGGGGGTACGTGCCGGGTGCCCGGCTGTCGAGGAGACGATCAAATGTAAGGCAACTGAACTTGTATAGAGGAGTCGTGCGCGCGGATTAGCAGGTTGTGATCCGGAACGACATTCAGTCAGGTTCAGGATGCTCGTACAATTCCCAAGTATCGCCGAGGTAGGCGACGTTCTGGCTGACCCCTCCAAAGAGAACACTGCGACCCCGGTCACTATCATAGACCATCCCAGCGGGTGCGCGTGGTCCTGGACCGATGTCCTGGAGTTGTGTCCAGTGTTTCCCATCCCAGTCCCATGTATCGCCGAAATATGCGGATCCCTGGCCGCCGAAGAGTAACACTCGGGTTCCGTCGAATCCCATTCCGTGTCGGCCGCGTGGTGCCGGTCCGGTGTCGGCGACCCGGCTCCATTGCGAGCCGTCCCATTCCCACGTGTCATTGAGAAAATAATAAGAATAGTGAGTTTCGTAGTGATGACCGGTCCAAAAGCTTCCCGTGTCCACCTGATAGCTTTGAATGGTTGAACCGCCAAAGAGAACGGTGCGGTCGCGAACCGCATCGTACGCCAGTTTATGGTTCGCTCGGGCGCTTGGCCCTGTGTCTTGTTCCTGCGTCCATTCTGTGCCGTCCCAACTCCAGGTGTCTCCAAATGCCTGATTGTTCTGGTTCATTCCTCCGAATAAAACAACACGCTTGATCTTGCTGTCGAATGTCATGTCGTGTCCCTGGCGGCTACTCGGGCCAGTATCGGCCATCTGTGTCCATTCCGTGCCGTCCCATTCCCAGGTATCAGCTAAAACCGTCGAACCAGCCACGCCGCCGAAGAGCACGATGCGCTCGCGGGTACTATCAAACGCCAGCGCATTCGCCGCACGCGCTGACGGCCCGATGTCTTCCAATTGCGTCCACAACTCGCCATTCCAAACCCACGTATCGTTCAAAAGTCCCGGCGCTGCCTGGCCGCCAAAAAGCACAACTCGACGGCGGATCACGTCATAGGCCATACCAGCATTCATTCGTGCGGTTGGCCCAATGTCTTCTTTCTGAGTCCACAAAGGCTTCGACATGTGCGGGATTCTAGGGTGCGGCGTGGAGCTGTGACAACCTTAATTGGCAATCGAGTTCGGTTTCCGCAATCTTCGCTTTCAAGGGGAAACAAATCGGATCGCAAGAGCTTTAAAGCATCCCGTCAGCTGCGGCTTGTTCCGATGCAGGACCGAGCGAAAGGGAAGATATCTTGCTCGATTTTGCTTGCCGGGCTTGGAAGATCGGAATGCGATTAGAAAGCATATTCCACAGATAAACCGCCACGCAGACTAACACCAGAGCCGAGGCATAAGGTCGAGCGCTGCGGAGCACATCAATCGCGCGAAGGGTCGATTCAATTTTTCTATCAGTCAGCATCACGTGAACAATCATTGCCGTGCTCGCGGCCGAGATGATGAAATGAATCATGCTCAATCTGATGCTCACGCCCAATGCGACGGCGCTTACGACAGCGCCCCACACCAAATAGCGTTCATGCATTTGCCCCAGCAGCGCAAACATTAACAGCCAAGGCATGGCGATCGCGATCAGCAACCGAGGATCGCGATTGCGCATGTGCCGTGCGGCGCCACGCGCGCAAAGTGCTAATGTGCTTAAGTAAAGCAACCGCAGAGTCCATTGCAGCGTGATTGCAAAATGCAGAGACCCAAACTGAGTCGACCAGAAGACATCCTTCAGAGACCACCCAAGATTTGAGAGAAGTAATGGAAGGTTGTAGCAGGAACTTATAAAAAGGTAGGGATAATGCTCGCTACCATAGACAAAGCCGATTTGGAACCACGCGAAGCTGCCGCCATCGAAGGCACCGACAAGAAAGGCAGCGCACGCGACGATACCGGCAATCCACGCCTCTGGGTGGGGCGATCCGCGCCGCAGAAGAAATAGCGAGCTAACACCGGCCACAATCGCGACCGAAATCCATGCCGTTGAATTGCGGAGGAGCCACGGCGAAACCAGGAATGCCGTTGTCGCTGCGAAACCGGCCAGCATGCGCAGCGCGCAAGTCCATCTTTTTTGCCACAGTGGCCACAGGACAAAAAAAGGCGCGACGAGTAATAATTGCCCTTTAAACATTGCACCCGTGGCCAGTAGACAGCCACACGCAAGCCAGCGATTTTTCAAGGCTGCGAGCACTGCGAACAGATAAAAAGGCACAATCCATACGTCCCATTGTGGCCAGCCGTGCGCATCGAGAATCATTGAGGGCTCAAGCCATACAACGGCGGCCGCCGCCAAGCCGCAAATCCAAGCGCGATGTTCCGGCGGAAAAATCCGCCAAAACTGCGCTGTCATTTCACCGGTTGTTCGACGCAGCCAGAAACGGACGAGGAAAAAAATCGCAATTGCCGAGATCAGTTCGCATAAGAGATTGGCCTTAAGCAACACTCCGACATAATGCGGGTGTCCGTCATCCACGCCCGGAAATTCTGTGCGCACCTCCTTCGCCCAGATCGAGATTACTAATAGTCGCAGTGGCGGATAATCGAGACGGTAATCGTTCTCATAAGCTTCGCGCTTCACCTCATCGTAGAGCGCGAAATAACCGCGAAAGAATGCGGCCCATGACCCGGCGGAGTTGTCGTCAGCTGATAATCGACGGCCTTCTTCCACGCTTTGACTACCCCAGTAAAAACCGTTGACGATGTCGTGTTGGAAGCGCACATGCCTTGTTTTTTCCCACGTCCACCGTTGCGATTAAGCCTACGAGCAGCGCGCGCCGGGCAAATTTGCTTGCAAAGAATTCTCTAAATAGCGCACGAATGGCCACGAGTTGAATCTAAAGACAGCAGTTGGATTCGAACGGTTACGAGAGTTTGCTCGGCAAAAAATCTATTTGTATTCGGCGTACGCGCGCGATGTGGCCGGTTCGCAGTGATATTGCGCCAGCAACAGAGCCGAACGATCTGAATAATCAAGACATGGTTTTCTTCAAATCGATCTTGAT